>CALXBV010000039.1 GCA_944386635.1 uncultured Clostridia bacterium | reverse complement strand
CCTTATCATATAAAAATGTAGCTTGTGGTAAAAGCTCTAAGTCTTCTAGGCTTATGCTCTCAGTGTCATCTACTATACCTGAAATAACACCTAAAACTACACCAGCACCTATTATACATAGTGCAATGCCTACAAAAAGACAAACTCTAAATATTTTCCACCCAAGTTTTTTATTCTTCTTTTTCTTAGGATCTTTAGAATTATTACTTGCACTTGTCGAAGCACTTCTTGATGAAGTCTTTTTTATGGTGCTTGGTTTATTATTCTTTTGTGAATTTGCCCTTAATCTAACATTTAAAGGTTTATTATTATTATCCATTTTTTCCTCCTAATATATTCTATTGTTAAAATATATCTATTCCTCTTATGTTTAAATTTTTCTTTATCGCTTCTTTCACTTTTTCAAGATCTAGAGAAGAAATACTAGTAATTTTATTTATTAGTCTTCTTTTATCCAAAGTTCTTATTTGCTCGATTAGAGCTATTGATTTTTTCTCCAAACCTTTAGTATTTTCTAAAACTACATGTATAGGTAAATCATTTTTGGTTAAACTAGAGGTAATAGGTACTATAACAACAGTTGGACTAAATTTATTTCCTTTATTGTTTTGAACAACTAATACAGGTCTTATACCATCTTGTTCACTTCCAATAGTAGGATTTAAATTAGCATAAAATATGTCACCTAATTTTATTTTCAAATATACTTTACCTCCTTTATTATACACTATTATGCCTTTTTAGTAAATAGTTTTTATGTTATTTTTTGACTATAAAACTTTCAAAAGTTAATAAATATTGCTCTATACCATCTAAATTATACATTTTAATTTGCATAATTTTATCTTCGCTTTTTGACATTTCTATATCTATATCTTTAATTTTTGATATAATCTCCTCTTCAGTATGAATTTTATATACTATATTTCCATTGCTTTCTACCCTTTTTATATTTCCAATAATATTATTATTTTCGATTTTATTTATAATGTCTATTATAGTAGAAAATGATAGAAAATTAGAATTTCCATAATCAGATATTTTTTCTATAATATATTTATAGTCTATATTTTCTTTAGAAATACTTATCTGATTATTAGTTATATTGATATTTAACACATCATCTATGATATATGTGTATTCATTTTGTAAAATATTTGTGATTTCTTTAACTTTATATGTATTACTATTTTTATTGCTTACCACATTAACAGTATACATTGCTTCATATTCTGTTATTTGAGATAAATCTTCTATACTAGATGCATTATCTTTTTTCACACCATTTTCAATACATATATTATAAAAAGAATATATAATAATAACCACTGATATTATTATTGATATTGATATTAAAATTTTTATTTTATCATCAAAATTTAATGCTATTATTTTAATTTTTTTCATCATATCTCCTCTTTATTAAATTATATTAAGAAGGTATAAAAAAATAACTAATACAAAATTTGTATTAGTTATTTAAATTATTCTTGATTATTAACAGCATCTATTGCCGTTTGAACATCTTTAAGTTTTAGCACTACATTTTGCAAATATTCTTCTGGAACACTACTTTTTAAATTCTTTTTAACATTATTAGTCATTCCATCTACTTCTTCTTTTAATGATGCCATTAGCTCTAATATATTATATCTAGTTGCCTTGTATGAATTTTTTCCATCTGAAATTAATGTTCCATTTATATCATAGCATTCCTCATAGGATGGGATTGTACATTTTATCTTAAATCCCTGTTCTATGTATTCTCTTAATACTGTTTGAGCCTCTATTTCACCATGTACTATGAATATTTGCTCTGGCTTTTTCTTCATTGCTCCTATCCAATTTAAAAGTCCATCTCTATCAGCATGACCAGAGAAAGCATCTAAATACTTTATTTCTGCTTCCACTGCTATTTCTTCTCCAAATATCTTTACAAGTTTTTCACCACTTAGTATTTTTCTTCCAAGTGTTCCTTCTGCTTGATATCCTACAAATAAAATTGTACATTCTGGTCTGTATAAATTATGTTTTAAATGATGCTTAATTCTTCCAACCTCACACATTCCACTTGCAGATATAATTATCTTTGGAGTCATATCAGTATTTAATGCTTGTGATTCTTCTGATGTTTCAACAAAATGTAAATTATCAAAAGTTAATGGATTATCTCCTCTTTTTAAATATTCAATCGTTTCTGCATCATAATATTCATATTGAGATGCAAAAATCTTGGTAGCATTTACTGCTAATGGACTATCAACATAGACTGGAATAGTCGCTAAAAATTCCTTTTGAGGATGATTAGCTAAAGCCTTATTTAGTTCATACAATACTTCTTGTGTTCTTTCAACAGCAAAAGATGGAATAACTACATTTCCTCCTCTTTTTATAGTATCTATTACAATATTTATAAACTTTTCAGACTGATCTTCAATACTACTATGTAGTCTATCTCCATATGTAGATTCCATAACAAGTATATCTGATCCATCAATAGTCACAGGATCATTTATTATAGGTAAGTTTGTATTTCCTAAATCACCTGTAAATACCATCTTCTTTTCTTCACCATTTTCTGTTAAATACAACTCAACTATTGCCGATCCTAACATATGTCCCGCATCTTTTAAAACAAATGAGATATTATCATTTATCTTTATTTTATTGTTATAATCTATACCTGTAATTATCTCTATACAATCTCTAGCATCTTGCTCTGTATAGATAGGCTCATTAGGCTTTTTTCCAGCACGCATTCTTTTCCTATTTACCCACTCTAGCTCTTTTTCTTGTATATGACCACTATCTGGTAACATTATTTTGCAAAGTTCTCTTGTAGCATTAGTACAATACACAGTCTTCCTAAATCCATCTTTATATAATTTAGGAATCCTGCCACTATGATCTATATGAGCATGTGTAAGTATTACAAATTCAACCTGTTGTATATCAAAAGGAAAATCCTCATAATTTAACATTTGATTTGTAAGATTTCCTTGAAAAAGCCCACAATCAATTAAAAACTTATGTCCCTCTACTTCTACTAAATGACAAGATCCTGTTACCTCTTTGGCGGCACCGTAAAATGTTATGTTCATAATTATCTCAACCTCTCATATTACTACTTATATTATAAAAAAGAATTTTTTTCAATATATTTACTATATAAAAATTGGATTTTTAGTTATAGACATTGAAATTGTATTCTTCTTTTTAGAATTATATATCTTAATTTTACTATATATAATATTATAAATCTTTGAATTTAGCTTTGCTTTTATCATAACATTAATTCTAAATCTATTATTTAGCCTTTGAATATATGGCGATTTTGGAGAAAAAACTCTATATTCATTTTGATTATCATAATTTAAAATATTATATAACTTTTCTGATTCTGTTTTTACATCTTTAAAATCTTTTCCACTTATCTCGAATAATAATATATCTATAAAAGGTGGATATCCAAAAGTCTTTCTATATTCTATCTCTTTTTTGTAAAAATCAATATAACTATTATTTTTTACAGCTTGTATAATATAATTATCACTATCACTTGTCTGAATTAGTACTCTACCTCTTTTTTTGCCTCTTCCAGCTCTACCTGATACTTGATATATATTTTGAAAGGCTCTCTCAGACGATGAAAAATCATTCATTGCAAGCAAAGCATCTGTACCTATTATTCCAACTAAAGTTACATTTGGCATATCATGTCCTTTACTAATCATTTGAGTTCCAATAAGTACATTTACATTTTTATTTTTAAATTCATCAAGAATCTTTTGCTGAGAATCTCTTGCAACTGTTGTATCTGCATCCATTCTAAGCATTGAAATTCCAGGATACATTTCTCTTAATTCTTCTTCTAATTTTTCAGTTCCAAGCTGATAACTAGATATTTCTTCACTTCCACACTTTGGACATATTCTTATATTTCTTTCGACATGTGAACAATAATGGCAAAGCAATAAATCGTTTGCCTTGTGATAAGTCATTGCAACATCACAATTAGGACAATTAAATACATAGCCACATTCTTTGCATGTAAGATAAGAATTATATCCTAAAAAATAAAAAAATAACATTGTTTGTTCATTATTTTTTATATTTTCTAAAATAGCATCTTTAAGCTTTATAGAAATATTAGAAGTATTACCTAATACTCTGTCCTCTTTTAAATCTACAATCTCAATATCAGGAAGCTTTGCATTAGCAGCTCTTCTTTTCATTTCAAAGAGCTCTATTGTACCATTTAAAGCTTTGCTATATGTTCCTATCTCTGGAGTAGCACTTCCAAGTACCAAAACAGCATTATTTTCTTTACAAATATATGCAGCAATCTCTTTAGTAGAATATTTTGGTTTTGTTTGTGAATAATAGCTTGTATCATGCTCTTCATCAACTATTATTAATCCGATATTATCTAATGGTGCAAAAATTGCAGATCTTGCTCCAACTACTATATTTACTTTTCCATTTTTAATTCTTTTGTATTCTTCTTTTCTCTTTGAAATCGTCATCTTGCTATGTAAAATTGCTATATCATTTCCAAATCTTGATACAAATCTTTCTACAGTCTGGTAAGTAAGAGATATCTCAGGTACAAGTACAATTGCTGTTCTCCCTTGAGTTAATACTCTATCTATAAGCTGCAAATATACTTCCGTTTTACCACTCCCAGTAACTCCATGTATTAAACATTGTTTATATTCTTCATCATATATATATTTACTAATATTATCTATTACATATTGTTGCTCATCTGTAGGATTTAACGGTTTTGTTTTTGTTATATTTAAATCTGTTAAAAAATCTACTTCTTTATCTATTTTTTCTATTTTTATATATCCATTTTTTTGTGCGGTATTAATTACACTTCTAGATATTGAAAGTCCATCAATAATATCATTTACTAAAACATATTCATTATACATTAAAAAAGTTAAAAGCTGAATTTGTTTTGCACTTTTTATAACATTAGATTGTATATCTTGCATTATTTCGTCGTGCGACTTTATAAGGGATACAACAATATCTTTTCTAGTTTCTATACTTTTACTACTATTTTTTGACTTTGTACCAGGAGGTAACATTAACTTTAAGGCATCATATACATTACAAAAATATATATATGACATATATTTTGCAAGCTTTAGTCTTTTCTCATCTATATAAGATACATCATCTAAAATAGCTGAAATTTCTTTTAATTTATATTTAGGATTTTCTATGTTATCTACAAGTTTTACTATTATTCCTTCTTCTAAATTTCTACCTCTTCCAAAGCTTACTTGTACTCTTTTACCTATCTCGACATCGTTTATCATTTCATCTGGAACTAAATAGTCATATACTCTATTTAAAGTATTCACAGATGTATTAATTAATATTTTAGCTATCATTTCACACCTCTAGTTAATATTATATAGTAGTTATTTTTTAGTGTCAAGGAAAAAAACATACGTTTTAAGGTCAAAAAAAAGTACTTCATAAATGAAGTACTTTCTATTTATTTTCTAACCATTCTTTATATTTATCAAGTATAGTCTTAGCAACATCTTCAGGTGCTATACTTGTTGTGTCAATTACCAAATCATAATTTGACATATCATCTCTTTTTACACCATATGTCTTTAAATATCTCATATTTTCTTGCTCGTATCTATACTTTATATCTTCTTTTGCTTTTTGTAAAGAGTCATATTCTTCAGTATCTTTCCTTAAAGAATCATTATATGCTCTTCTAGCAGCCTCATCTAAATCTACTTTTAGATATACTTTAAAAGAATGTGGTACTGCATAAAATCCAAGTCTTGCATCAATTATTAAGTTATCATGAGTTTTTGAATACTCAGCAGCACTTTTTTCAATTTCTCTATCTATTTCTTCATGTTGATTTAGATATTCTTGAAATTCTACTATAGACATATTCATTTCTTTTGCAAGTTTTCTAACATACTCGCCATTTTTATATATCTTATATCCGAGTTCTTTTTGAAGCAATGATGTTACTGTTCCCTTACCACTAGCTATATCTCCAGCTATAGTTATAATATGTATATTCATAAAATTACTCCTTGTCTTTTTCTTGTTCAAGTCTAGCCTCTTGAGCCTCTTTTATCTCTCTTTCCATTTCAGACTCTGGAGTAACAGCATATTCTCCTTTTACCTTTACATATACTTTTCCCTCTGCTATCTCTTTTGCAGCAATATCAACAGCATCTGACATATCTTCATTAAATTCTATGTTTTTTTCTTTACATTCTTTTCTTTTAGCTGATCTTGCCGCCTCAATTTCTCTAGCTCTTTTAGCTAAAGCGATTACAGATTGGTATCTATTTCCAACTTTAGGTACTATTTCTTTTACATTTGGTTTTGATAACATTTTTATTTCCCCTTTCAAATTATAATATATATTATATAATATTTTAAGACATTTGTAAATATCTATATAGAGAGATTTTGTAAACTAAAATTCACATATTGTTGTAATTCCACAAGGAAGGAATAAATTTTCCCCACTTTTTTTTAGTCCTATTTCATCAAATGTAATATTATATTTTCTATCCATAATAGCATACTTTACCACATTTGATATAATTGTACCTGAAAGTCCACCAGTATAAGTATTTATAATCATAAACAAAGGATTATCAGATAAAAGCTGTGAACAAAGACTAATAAGTTCAAAAATATTTTTCTCTATACTCCATACTTCTCCATTCTTTCCTCTACCATATGAAGGAGGATCCATTATAATGCAATCATATTTATTTCCTCTTCTTATTTCTCTTTTTACAAACTTTATAACATCATCTACTAGGAACCTTACTGGTCTATCTTTTAAACCACTTGCAGCTAAATTTTCTTTTGCCCAATTTGTCATACCCTGTGAAGAATCTACATGACACACTTTGGCACCTGCGTACGCACATGCTATAGTTGCTCCACCAGTATAAGCAAATAAATTTAAAACATTAATTTCTCTTCCTTTTTTAGTTTCATTAGAAATTTTATCTATCATATAATCCCAATTTACACTTTGCTCAGGAAAAAGTCCAGTATGTTTAAATCCCATTGGCTTTAAATTAAATGTTAAATCTTTATATTTTATAGTCCAGCTATCATCCATCTTCTTTAATTTTTCCCAATGTCCTCCGCCACTAGAACTCCTTATATATCTTGCATGTGCCTTTCCCCATAATTTTTGATCTTTTTTCTTAGTCCATACTATTTGTGGATCTGGACGTATTAAAATATATTTTCCCCATCTTTCAAGTTTTTCACCATCAGACATATCTAATAATTCATAATCTTTTAAATTCTTGCTATAACGCATATTATTTTCTCCTTTTTCATAAATATTACTATGATTAAAATAAACAAAAAATATATAAAAATATCAGCATTTATATTTTGCTTGATATTACTATTTGCTTTTCAACAAACAAATTATTTATCTGTAAAAAATACAGTAGAAATATTTTTAAGTTCTGTTTTACCATCTTTATTTCCATTTATATTATTTACTAATATTATTACCAAAAGTAATATTATAAATATGATTACCGGAATATTTAAAAAATCTAGTAATATAATATCAGTAATTATAATTGGATTTTTATGTGGATACCCTATGGGCGCTAAAACTACATATGAGTATTATGCAAATGGTAAAATAACCAAAAAACAGGCGTACTTTTTAATGTCTTTTGCAAATAATTGTAATCCAATATTTATATTATCTACTATAGGTATTTGTGTATTTAATAACATTACTATAGGAATAATATTATGTATAAGCCACTACATTAGTGCCTTAATTATTGGATTTATATATTTTATACACAATAATATTATACACGAAAATATCGAAAAATCAAACATAACCTATGAAAATAGCTGTAAAAAGCTACATAAAAGTGGATTTGAAATAATAGATGAATCAATAAAGTCTACACTAGTTGTACTGGGTAATATCTTCTCTTTTATACTTATATTTAATTTAATATTTAGCATAATAGAAACTATTTTAATAAAAATGGATATACCAAATTATATTACATATACTGTATCTGCTTTATTTGAAGTTACAAATGGATGTAGACTCATATACTTAAATAGTGGATTTTCAACTAATATGGTAATATGTTTAGTATCATTTATGTTAGGATTTAGTGGATTATCTATAATTTTTCAAGTATACTCTTGTATTTATAAAGCTAATATAAAATTATTACATATTTTAAAATACAAATTGTTACAAGGAATACTATCTTTTACTATTACATATTTTATTGTTAGTATAAAAAATATACCTAATGCAAACATGATAAGCTTAAATAATCTATCTTCAGCTTCATATTTTATTATTATAGCTTCAATACTCTTTTTATTTGTATATTCAATAAAAAAAGTAACTCAAAAATAGTTAATATTTTTAAGTTACTCTATATAAATTAAAGAAGGGGGGTAAACTTAAAGTTTACATTAATATTATATACATTAATATATTTTTTATTCATAAATTTTAAGGAGGTGATTAAATGGATAAAAATCAACCGTTTTTCGACCCATATAACTTTAATATTCAAAATCAAATGGCACAACAAAGCCAAATTGATCCGGCTTTAAATGGTATGGATAATCTAGGTAATCCCATGATGTATTATGAACAACAATATATGTATTATAGATATTTAACTCAAATGTTAGAATATAAAATAAAATTAAAAGAATATGAAAAATTAACTAAAGAACAACAGTAAAAAAGGATATAATTTTATATCCTTTTTTAAATTACAAGTCCTCCATTTGGACTTATTACTTGTCCTGTTATATACCTTGCCTCATATGATGCTAAAAACTTAACAGATGCTGCAACATCTTCTACATTTCCAATTTTTCCCAAAGGTATTTCTTCTTTTAAAACATCTAAATCCTCTTTAGATAATGAGTTTATCATATCTGTAGATATAGCACCAGGTGCCACAACATTTACTGTTATATTAGATGGTGCAAGTTCTTTTGCAAGTGCTTTACTCATTCCAATTATAGCAGCTTTAGTTGTAGAATATGCAACCTC
>CALXBV010000038.1 GCA_944386635.1 uncultured Clostridia bacterium | reverse complement strand
AGGGGGTCACAGGTTCGAGCCCTGTAGTGCCCACCATTTATTTTGTTTATGGCCTGGTAGTTCAGTTGGTTAGAACGCTAGCCTGTCACGCTAGAGGTCGTGGGTTCGAGCCCCATTCAGGTCGCCATAATTATCGGTCAGATAGCTCAGTTGGTAGAGCAGGGGACTGAAAATCCCCGTGTCGGGGGTTCGATTCCCTCTCTGACCACCAATTGTTTGCGGGAATAGCTCAGTTGATAGAGCGCTGCCTTGCCAAGGCAGAGGTCGCGGGTTTGAGCCCCGTTTCCCGCTCCATTTTATATATTTTTGTAATAAAAAAATATATAATTAATATAATTTAGTAATGGCACCTTAGCCAAGTGGTAAGGCACGGCTCTGCAAAAGCCTGATCATCAGTTCGAATCTGATAGGTGCCTCCAAAGAAAAACTCATGATTTTATCATGAGTTTTTTTAGTGTATTTTAGTTTTAATAATTCTTCCAATTATAAGAATTAGAATACAAGGAACTATAAATTCAGCTATTCTAAAAACTATAAATGCATAAAATGGTGCTGATGTTTCAAATGGATTATAGTTATAATAATCTATACAAATTATAATTATAAATGATAAAAATAATAAAAGAGATATTATATATAAAAATTTATAAATGTTTTGTTTTTTCATACTTTATATTTTCCTCCTATATAGACAAATTTTTACCTAAAAATATTATAGTACTAATAAAAAATACAATTATACTTAATATAATAGATATAATAAAAGATAAAACTATTTTTAATAAGATTTTATTTTGATTTTCTCTTATTAATATAAATATTATTTGAATTATAAATATAATAAAAAAAATTACAATTCCTATAGTTAACGGTTTCATATATACTCCTTAAGAATAAAACAATTATATTATATATTTTAATTATACCATTTAATAATTTAATGTTCTATATTTTACCAAAAATTTTTATTATTATACTATTTACTTAATTATAATTTAATGTTAAAATATATATAGATAGAGAAACAAAATATATGAAAATCTACAAGCATATGATAGGGAATCAGGAATTTTGTAATCTGTGTTGAAAACTCTATGTTTTGAGGATCCTAATGGTTACAACAAGATACCCACCTTTAATAAAAGGGTTTTATCATTATATCGTTATCTCTATCTTTTTTTTATTTAAGGAGAATGTAATATGATACGAATGGTTTTGGAACTTAAAAAATATGATATAAAAGAACAAGAATTAATAAATCGGGCTATGAAAAAGCTTGAAAGGCAAATAAATACACTTGAGTCTACAGGAACGCCTTTTGAGAAGATATTTAATAATGATGCTATAAAATATGATATCCTTGGAAAGGGATTTTATACATATAAATTTGTAGCGGAAAATTCTTCTCAGCTTAGAATATTGTATAGATTTGTAAGAGAAAAAAATGGTTTTATACTAGAGTGTCATAAGGTGGAGATAAAAAGAAGAAGCGGAAAAGGATATATAAAAGATTTTGAAGAATATGTAAAAAATTATAATTAGGCATTTCATTTTGAAATGTCTTTTTTATATCTTACAAAATTGTAAGGAAAAACACAATTAAATTGATATCTAAAATTATTTTTTGTCGTTATAATAATTGTAAAGGGGTAATTATTATGAAAGATAAAAAAATAATTAGTGAGATAATGAAAATATTTTGGGTATTTGTTATTGGATGTGTTATCGGATATATTACAGAAATGATAGTAGTTTTTGTACAAAAAGGATTTTTTGAATCAAGGCAAGGTTTAATATATGGCCCTTTTACACCAGTATATGGAATAGGTGCGGTAATATATTATTTATTTTTTAATAAAGTAAAATGTAAAAATAAAATATATGCATTTTTTTATACCATGATTTTGGGTGGAGTTGTAGAATTCTTGTGTTCATATATGCAGGAAAAATTATTTGGTACAATATCATGGAATTATTCTAATTTACCTTTTAATATAGATGGTAGGACAAGTCTACTTCATTGCATATATTGGGGACTTGCAGGAGTGTTATATATAACATACATTAGTCCACTTATTGAAAAAATTGATAAATTAATGTATGAAAGAAAAATAAAAATATTTACATCTTTTGCTATGTTATTTATGATATTTAATATTTCAATATCATTTATTGCTGGTATAAGACAAAAAGAGAGAATGAATAATATACCACCATCAAATGAGTTTGAAAAGTTTATAGATACTCAATATAATGACAATTATATGAATAGAATATATACTAATAAGATAGATGTTAAATGATAAGGAGAATTAGAATGTATAAAATTATAATTGTTGAAGATGACAAACAAATAAGAGATGAATTAAAAATTTTACTTGAAAATAGTGAATATATAGTTGATGTTGTAAATGATTTTAATAATGTAGAAGAGCAGATACTAAATAGTAATTCAAATCTTGTACTATTAGATATAAATTTGCCAAATAAAAACGGATATCAAATATGTAGCAAGATAAGAGCGAGTTCGAAGATTCCTATTATTTTTGTTACGAGTAGAAATAGTTCTATGGATGAGTTAAATGGAATAATGATTGGTGGAGATGACTACATAGAAAAGCCATATAATATTCCTATATTGCTTGCAAGAATAAAAAATGTTTTAAGCAGAGCTTATCCCGAAAGTAAAAATGAGATTAAAATAAAATATAAAGAAATTGTATTAAATATATTAGATTCTACTGTGGTATATAAATGTGAAAAGATAGAACTTTCTAAAACTGAATTTAAAATATTATATTATTTAATTAAAAATAGCAATAGGATAGTATCTAGAGCAGATATAATTGAGTATATGTGGGATAATCAATTATATATAGATGATAATACTTTAAGTGTAAATATAACTAGAATAAGAGAAAAATTATCACAAATAGGCATAAATGATTTAATAGAGACAAAGAGAGGACAAGGATATAAATTATTATGAGATTAACAAACTATATAAAAGATAAAATACTATATATTTTAGTATATGAGGTATACTGTTTGCTTATGATATTATATTTGGATGCTATTAATGTTGGGACAAGTGAAATTATCCTGATTATTTCTACTACAACAGTACTTGCTGTTTGTTTAATGCTTTTAAATTATAATAAAAAAAGAAAAATTATAAGTGATCTAAAAAAGACTCTGGATAAGCTAGATGAAAAATACTTGATTGGAGAAGTTATGAAAAAACCAAGTAGTTGTGAATTACTTGAGTATTATAAAATATTAAAAATAGCTAATAAATCTATGCTAGATAAAATAAGTGAGGCGCAAGAAAAACAAAAAGATTATAAAGAATATATAGACAGTTGGGTGCATGAAATAAAGCTTCCAATTACATCAATAGATTTATATTGCAATAATAATAAAAATGATTTAACAAGGAAAATATGTGAGGAAAATAATAAGATAAATAACTATGTTGAGCAAGCTTTATTTTATGCAAGATTAGATAATGTATCAAATGACTATATGATAAGAAAAATATCATTGAATGATTGCGTAAGTAATGTTATATCTAGAAATAAAAATACTATGATACAAAATAAAATAAAAATTGAAGTCAGCAATTTGGATAAAAATGTTTATACTGATGAAAAATGGCTAGAATTTATATTAAATCAAATTATTATTAATAGTATAAAATACAAAAATAATATAGCACCTTTAATATCTATTTATATTGATGAAAATAAAGAAAATGTCTGCCTATGTGTAAAAGATAATGGAATAGGTATAAAAATAGGTGAGATCGATAGAGTTTTTGAAAAAGGATTTACAGGCAGTAATGGTAGAATAAGTAGTAAGTCTACGGGTATGGGATTGTTTTTATGTAAAAAGCTTTGTGACGAATTAGGTCTTGTTATAAAATTAGAAAGTAAAGAAAATGAATATACAACAGTAAAGATAATAATTCCTAAGTATGAGTATATAAGGTAATTTTTTATAATATACCTTACAAAATTGTAAGATATAAGTAAAAAACTAATATATTAAAATGAAATCAAAAATAATATAATGTTTGCAGGAGGAGAGTAAAAATAATGGAAAAATTACTTGTGGTAGATAATATACAAAAATATTATGGGAATAAAGATAATATAACAAAAGCAATAGACAATATTAGTTTTGATGTAAATGATGGCGATTTTATAGGTATAATGGGCGCTAGTGGTAGTGGAAAGACAACATTACTTAATTGTATTTCGACAATAGATAATGTAAGTTCCGGACATATTTTCTTAGAAGACAAAGATATAACTCAAATAAATGATGAGAATATAGCAAAGTTTAGAAGAGAAAATCTTGGATTTATATTTCAAGATTTTAACTTGCTAGATACATTAACTGTAGAAGAAAATATTGCATTAATACTTACAATAAATAAACATAATCAACAAGATATAGATAATAAAGTTTTTGAACTTGCTTTAAAGCTTGGAATAGAAGATATTTTAAATAAATATCCGTATCAAATATCTGGTGGTCAAAAACAAAGATGTGCTGTTGCAAGAGCTATTGTAAATAATCCTAGACTAATACTTGCAGATGAGCCTACTGGATCTCTTGGCTCAAAATCAGCAAGGCAATTGTTAGATATTATGAATGATATGAACGAAAAATTAAAAGTGACAATACTAATGGTAACACATGATTCATTTTGTGCTAGCTATTGTAAAAAGATATTATTTTTAAAAGATGGAAAAATATTTAATAAAATAGAAAAGGGTGATAAGACACAAAAAGAGTTTTATAATCAAATTTTAGACGTATTATCACTTCTTGGAGGTGATTTTAGAGATGTTAGGTAAGTTATCTTTTAGAAATGCTAAAAGGCAAGCTTTAAACTATATTATTTATTTTATAACTGTTACTATTTCTATTGGATTAATTTTTAGTTTTAATTCTCTTGCTTTTTCAAAAGATGTTGTTGAGCTATCTAGTGAGATGAAATATTTTAAGGAGGTAATTATAATAACATCTATTATAATATCTTTTAGTATATCTTGGCTAATTAATTATACTATGAAGTTTATTTTAGACAAAAGGAGTAAGGAATTTGCGATTTATCAAATTTTAGGAATAGAGAAAAAAGATATATCTAATATATTTGTAAAAGAAAATATTATAATTGGAATTGTTGCATTAATTTTTGGCGTCTTACTTGGAATGTTTTTATATCAAATATTTGTGTCTATAGTAATGAATATATTTAGACAGCCATATGAGATTGGTATTGTATTTAATTATAAAGCACTATTACTTACAATTTTTTACTTTATATTAATATATTTTTTAATTATATTAAAAAATAGAAAAAAGATAAAAAATTCTAAAGTATATGATCTGTTATATTCAGAAAAACAAAATGAAAATCATGTTATAAAAAAGACAAAGCATAATAAATTATTATTTATACTTTCAATAGTACTATTTTTAATTACAGTTATAATTGTTGGATATACATTTAGTTATAGTGAGAATGTATCATTTAATATGACAGTATTATCAATAATTACATTGATTATGGGAATATATTTGTTTTATATTAGCATTTCTGGTTTTATGGTAGATTTTTATATAAAAAATAAAAAAAGAAAGTATAAAAAAAGTAATATGTTTTTATATAGAAATTTGACTTCTAAAATCAATACAATGAGTATAACGATGGCAACTCTTGCAGTTATGTTTGTTATTATAATAATTGGAACAAATATTGCTATGCTTATGAATAATATGCTAAATAATGAAATGGAAATACTGTATCCTTTTGAAATTATGATAAGTACAATAGATGGGAAGTTTACAGATTATAAGGAATATATATATGCTAATACAGATGTAATAGATATGTATGAATATAAAATATATAATGTAAAAGAAACTTTATTAGCCAGTTCTTTAGAAAATACTAGTCTTAAAGATAGAAAATATAACAAATTGGATAATGTAATTAAATTAAGTGACTATAATAGGTTAAGAAAAATTTTAGGTTATTCTCAAGTTACATTAGATGAAAACGAAGCGATAGTTCATACTATAAGTACGGCTAGTAAATATATAAAAGATTATGTACAAAAAAATAATTATATAGATTTAGCAGATAGAGAATATAGAATAAAAAGTATAGAAGACAGTAACTTAGGACAATTAGGATTCAATGGTTATATATATTTCTTTGTTGTAAACGATTCACAAATACAGTATATAGAAAATATGAATAATAATGAGGAGTATGAAGAATATTATAATAATTTTAATTATAAACTTGTTGCCACAACAAAAGAGAAAACAACTCAACAGTTTTATGATGATTTGTGCTCATATATAACTAACTATAATCTCGAAAAAACAGTAGTATATAATGGAGTAGAAGAAAAGTATAATGTTGAAATGCCGTTAGGAAATGTTTTAACTAGGGGTCAAAGGGAAGGAGAAACAAAAACTTTTTATACAATTATTTCATTTTCTGCTATATATATATCATTAATTTTAACAATGATATCAGCTACACTTTTAGCTATACAGCAGTTAAGTGAATCTGAAAAGTATAAATATAGATATAAAATTTTAAGAGAACTGGGCATGGATGAAATGGATATTAACAAAATTATATTTAAACAGGTATTTATATATTTTGCCATACCATTAGTTATACCAATTTTAATTAGTATACCTATAGTTCTTTGCATAGGAAACATATTTACACTTGGTGTTAAGTATCAAGAAATTATTAAAAATATTTGTATGGTATCAAGTATATTTTTACTAGTATACAGTATATATTTTGTTGCAACAGATGTACAGTTTGAAAAAAATATAAATGAGGAATGGTAGGGAAAAATGAAAAAAAGTAAAAAAATAAAAAAATTTAAAATTATTTTAATGAGTTTAGTTTTAATTGTTTTTGTTGGAATAATAATATATCTTTTCCCTGTAATTAAGGATTTAAGCACTGTTGAGGGACAAGTTGCTTTTAAAGAAAAAGTAGATGAGTCTGGGCTTATTGGAATGTTAATGCTATTTGGATTACAGGTTGCTCAAGTATTTTTAATTATTTTACCAGGTGAACCTATAGAAATACTTGCTGGTATGTGTTATGGTGCCATAGGTGGTTATATTTTTATAACAGTATCAGTTGCAATTATAACTACAATAATTTTTTATTTAGTTAAAGTTTATGGAAGAAGATTTGTTTATGAATTTTGCGGTAAAGAAAAGATAGATAAAATTGAAAATAGCAAAATTTTTAAAAATGCTAAAAAATAGAATATATAATGATTATCTTATTTATTATTCCAGGAACACCTAAAGATTTATTGCTATATATTGCAGGACTTTTGCCAATAAAGCCTTTAAGATTTATATTAATATCTACATTTGTTAGATTTCCATCAGTTATTTCTTCAACTATGGCAGGAGAAAATATAGCTTTAGGAAATTGGAAGATGAGTATATTAATATATTGTATAACATTTGCAGTGGTAGGAATTTTTGTATTTTTGGCAAATAAATTGGATAAGTCTAAAATTACTAAAGAGGCAATAGATATTGTTAAATCTTAAATTATATCTCTTATATATAATAGTAAATTATTGTTATTTAAGACATATATTTGCTTATATTATATGTAAGAGATATTTTTTATAAAACAAATTAGACATATACTTTACAAAAGTTTTAAAATGAAATAAAATTTTATATATAAGGGAGAGATATACTATGGATGATTTAGAAAAAAAATACGGGAATATAGGAAAAATTTCAGGAAAATACAGCTCTGCTGATGCTAAAAGCAAACTTGAAGATTT
This sequence comes from uncultured Clostridia bacterium, assembly GCA_944386635.1. Classification (GTDB taxonomy): domain Bacteria; phylum Bacillota; class Clostridia; order TANB77; family CAG-465; genus CAG-465. The sequence goes on along the minus strand of CALXBV010000038.1, from coordinate 14,888 downwards.
AATCAATGATGAAAATTTAAAAGAAGCATTAAGAAAAATGAAAAAAGAGCCAAAAGAGAAAAGTTATGTTACACCTGGAGCAACTGAAGAAAAAGTAAGAGCAAATAATTCTCAAGAGCCAAATCATGATATAAAGGATTTTATTGATCCAGAGGTTGGACTTAATTATCCAGAAGAGCTTAGAAGATTAGATTTGGAATGTATATATATAGGATTATTATTAAATAATCCTGCAGCTATTAGTATGTATTATTATCCTCTTAATATTTGTTTGTTTGCAGATCCTAGAATGATAAATATATATAAAGGTATTCTTTTTACAGAAGGTGAAGCATATGCTCCAAGTCAGGCAAAAGAAGGATTTAACTTTGCTGTTGATTCAGGAGATGTATATACATTAAAAAACAAATTAAAAAGTTGTGTACAACAGCAAAATTATGATTTTGAAAAAATATATACAGAATTAAAAAAGATATTTACTTTAAGAAAAGCATATAATGGAATGCCTATACAAGAAATAAAAAATGAGATTGTTGAAATAACTCATTATGAGTTATATGATCAAATGACAACAGAAGAAGTAGAAGCTGCAATTGAACAAATAACTGCTACTGCAAAGTTTAAAAGTGCGATACTTAATGATGGACTTACAAACTTCTTAGTAAGAGGAGATAATAGTCTGACTAATGGATTAAGATTACCTTTTGAAATATTGTCTTCTGTATTTAAAGGTGTAAGACTTGGTGAAACTATGGCTTTTGCAATGCCATCAAACTCAGGTAAGAGTAGATTAACTGTATACATTGCTGCATATATTGCTTTTATTCATAAGAAAAAAGTATTAATTATATCTAATGAAATGTCTGAAGAAAAAGTTAGATTATGTTTAATAACAACAATTATTAATAATCCTGAAATTCAAAAATTACATGGGCAACAAATAAGAAAGACGGAAGGGGAACTATTAGAGTGTAAGTATAGACCAGATAATCCTAACGATGTGGAAGTAGATGAAGATGGATTTGTATTAAGAGGTAAAGGAGAGACTCAAGAAGAATTTGTAAATAGATTAACACGTGTATCTACAGAATTTAATAAAGTAACAGCAGCAACAGATTGGTTAGATAAACAAATAAATAATTCAATATATTTTATTAATATTACAGATCATACAAATGATGAATTAAAAAAAGTTATAACAAATTATTATTATAGATACAAAATTGAGTATATGTTTTATGATACTTTAAAAACAGATACTGAGCATATTGGAAGTGGTGAAGAAATAAAAAGAACAGCTACTATTCTTTCAAATTTGGCTCAAAATTTAAAAATATTTATTTGTTCTTCATTACAGCTTGCAGAAAGCTCAACAGTACCTATTAATTTAAATGTAAATGATTTAGCTGTAAGTAGAACGGTAAAAGAAGTACTAGATACTTTAATGCTTATAAAACAAATTCATAATGAGAATTTAGATGATTATGAATATTCAAAAGAAGAGGTAGATACACAGTTTTATGATCTTGAAAGATACAAGGATCCAAATGTAAGATATTATGCTTGTGTAGTAGATAAAAATAGAGCTGGTGCAAAACCTAAAGTTGTGTTTAGATTAAATCTAGCATATAATGAATGGTTTGAAATAGGATACTTAAGATTAAAGTCGGGAAGAAGTGGAGAATAGTAAAAGCACTACAAATTCTCTTGGATTGACAAATATAGTTTTAAATAATATAATAGTAGCAATACAGATAATTGCTAGTAAGAAATCTGTAATAAAATTACAGATTTTTTTAAGGAGGCACTTTGATGAAAAATATAATTCAAATAGGAGATTTACTCAATATTCCTGAAGAAAATATAGAACTTTATGGAAAGTACAAAGCAAAGATTTCAGATGAATATTATAACAAGATTCAAAAGAGAAAAAATGGAAAGTTAATACTTATGACATCAATTAATCCTACACCTTTTGGTGAGGGAAAGACAACACAATCAATTGGACTTTCTATGGGATTAAATAAGATAGGAAAAAGATCTATTGTTGTTTTAAGAGAGCCATCTTTGGGGCCAGTGTTTGGAATAAAAGGTGGAGCAATAGGTGGAGGAAAAGCAACAGTCGAGCCTCAAGAAGATATAAACTTACATTTTACAGGAGACTTTCATGCTATTACTTCTGCAAACAATTTATTGTGTTCTGTAATAGATAACCATATATATAATGGAAATGAGCTAAATATAGATAAAGACAGAATACTTATCAAAAGAGTAATAGATATGAATGATAGATCTTTAAGAGATATTACAATAAATGGTAAGAAGTTAAGCTATAATACAGGCTTTGAGATAACTGCAGCATCAGAAATTATGGCAATATGCTGCTTAGCAGAAAATAAAGAAGATTTAAGAAAAATGCTTGGAAACATTTTGGTAGCATTTACGTTAGATAATAAGCCAGTATATGCTAGACAATTAGAAGTTGTTGGTGCAATGATGGCTCTTTTAAAAGATGTATTAAAACCAAATTTAGTTCAAACAGTAGAAGAAACACCTTGTATTGTTCATTTAGGACCTTTTGCAAATATTGCACATGGATGTAATTCTGTTTTATCTACTAAGATCGGCTTAAAGCTTTCAGATTATTGTGTTGTTGAAGCGGGATTTGGTTCTGACTTAGGAGCTGAAAAGTTTATGGACATAAAATGTAGAAAAGCATCTCTAAAGCCAGATTTAGCTATAATAGTTGCAACTGTTAAAGCACTAAAATATAATGGCTATGTAAGTATGGAAAATATAACTGAAGAAAATATAGATGCTTTAAAAAAAGGAATTGTGAATCTAGGAAAGCATATAGAAAATATGAAGAAATATCATGTACCAGTTATGGTATGTATAAATAAGTATCAAACAGATACTCAAAAGGAAATAGATTTCTTAAAAGAATATGTAAATAAGTACGATGTAGATGTTGAAATATCACAAGCTTATGAGATGGGATCTGATGGAACAAAAGATTTTGCTAAAAAAGTTGTAAAAATATTAGACAATACAACTTCTAATTATAAGCCATTATATGATTTAGAAATGTCTATACAAGATAAAATTAATAAGATATGTAAAGAAATATATGGAGCAAGTGATGTTAAATATTTAGATGAAGCTGTTAAAAATATTGAAATTGCCAATGTAAATGGTTATGGTGACTTACCAATATGTATTGCAAAAACACCATCTTCACTTAGTGATGACCCTAAAATTTTAGGAAGACCAGAAAATTTTACAATAACAATTAAAAACATAAAAATTGATGCTGGGGCGGGATTTATTGTTGCCTATGCTGGAAATATTATGACTTTACCTGGACTTGGAAAGTCATCAAAATATAAAGACTTTAAATAATAAAGTCTTTACTTTTTTTTTATTTTATTATATTATATTAGTATTGATATAAGGGAGTGTAGTAGTTATTATGCAAGTAAATATAATAATGCAAAGAGAAAATGAAAACACAATAGCCAGTGCTATTTCAAATTGCTTAGAAAGAAATGCCAAAAAAGCATATTTTTTTATAGGAAATTTTAAAGAAACAGGGTATAAGATAATAGAAGAAGATCTTATAGATATAAAGACAAAGTTATATTTTGTTATAGGAATAGATAAAAAAACAACAACAAGGAGTATGCTTGAAGGACTTTTAACATATACAGATAATGTATATTATTATTCAAACAATAATATTAATGAATTTGTTTCTAATATTTGTATATTTGAGTATACAGATGAAGCATATATGTATGTAAGTACATCAAATATGTCTGAAAGTGGTATACAAACAGATTTATCTTTATATACTAAGATAGTATATAATTTAAAAGATAAGGATGATAAGCAATTATATAAATCTCAGATTAAAGAATTATTAAAAGTAGTAGAAATTGATGGCTTTAATAAGCTAGATAAGGATAAAATAAATAAACTCGTAGAAGACAAGGAAATCTTTTCTACAAGACAATATAATCATAGTGTAATGAGTATATCTGAGCTTTTAGGTAAAAAGTCTAAAAAGGAAGAAGATAGGCAAAAGCCTCCGGTAGAAGAATCAGATGACATTTTAAATAAAAATGTTGAAATACCAAAGGTGGATTTATCTGATATATCAATAGATATAGATATACCAGAGGAAGAGAAAAATCAGTCTGATAAAAAAGAAGAACTTGATATAGATTATAAAGAAGAAAATATTGAACTTCCTAAAGAACAAGATCAAGTAGCTACTACAAAAGCAGAGGAAAATAAATTAGAACAAGAAAAAAATGAAGAACAAAATATTGAAGATGAAGAAGAAATACTTGCTCCAGAAGGAATAGATCTTAATCAGACTTTAGATATAAATGATATATTATTTTCAAAAGCAGATTTAAAATTGGATATAACTAAAGAGAAAACTCCTAAAAAGACACGTAAAAAAGAGGTATTACCAGAAGATCAAGATGAATTACTTAAAGTGAAAAAGCTAAATTTGAATAATGTATCAAACTTAATTTTTGAGCTTCCTAATAAAAACTCTAAAGAGCCTAATTCTATTAGAGTGCCTAACTATATAAAAACAATGATACCAGAGTTTTTTGGATTAGATGATGCACAAAATGAAGAAATAAATGGTACAATATATAAAGCTAAAAATATAGATCTAGAAATAGTAGATGCCAAAAATAATATTAAATTAGATGATAAAAATGCTAAAATAACGTATAAGCCAAGACAATCATATTTAACATTTATAAGTGAGAAATTAAATAATATAATGTATAATGAAAATGATATTATAAGAATAATAAAATTATCAGAAAATATTTATCATATGGAGATAATAGATAAAAATATGCAAGAATATAAGGTATGGAGTAAATTATGTAATCAAACATTCAGAGCATCTAGTAAGAAGTTTGGAATGATGTAAAAAAGTGCACATAAAGTGCACTTTTTGCATGTAGTTATTCTAGTTTAATTATGATAAATTTAATTATAAATTATTATATACAATATTATTGTAATCGTTAATTAGTCTTTTTTCTTCATTAATATTTTCATAATTTACATCGTTTAAATTGAAAATATTAAGGATTTGATACATTCTTAATTTTATCATATTATCAAAGCTGTATTTTGATAATTCTTTTAAAAATAATAAATAGCTAACATTGTCTTGTAATATAGTATTATTATTATAAATAGATTTTAAATATTTATATCTTTTTTTAGCATCAGAAATGTTAATATAACTATTATTATTTCTTAGGGCATAACAAAAAATATGAAATTCTTTATTTGTTAGATTATGACGAGAGTTTTGGATATTTAAATAAGCTTTTCTTATTTTTTTACCGATTACTTTCATCTAATATTGAGTTTAGGCTTTGTAAAGATAATTCCATTATTTGCTGTGGTGTAATATAATCTAAGCAATTTATAATTCTTTCTAAGTATGTTAATGAACCATATTTTTTGACACATTCTATTGTATCATTATATAAAAAAATAACATATCTAAATAGTAATAAAGATACTTCTTTATCATAATATTTTTTATTTTTTGAGCTATTATCAAATGAATTAAATAGATTTTTAGACATTATTATTTGGTAACTATCATCGTCTAATAAGTCCATTAATTGAATTTTAGCTCCTCCTAATTTACTGGATAGATTATCCTTTAAAAAATTTTTTCCCATAGTAATTTTTATGATATATAAATATATCATAGCTCCTTTCTTTATTATTTAATTAAACTAGAATAAAATAATTAATGCTAATAGGATTATATCATTAAGTTTATGTAAAGTCAATACAAAAAGAGCTCACATATTATGTGAGCTCTTTATCTAATTAGAAGTTATCTTGAAAAGATAGACTCCTAAAATCAATTTCAACATCCTCATCATAGCTTTCGCTATATACGTTTTTAGCATATGAATTGTGGATAACTAGATCCTCAAATTGATACATACGCATTTTCAGAATTTCTTCTCTTGATGTACAGTTATTAACAATTAAATCTATAAAATCTTCAAATAGTATTAGACTATTTATTGTTTCATTTGATTGATAGATCTTTTTTAAATAACCGTTTTACATTTTTACCTCCAAATAACAATTCCCTTTTTTTTGTTTCTTTTACACTTTTCATATGTGTACCTCCTTAAAAATTATTTTTTTTTAATTTTTCATATACAATCGTATATAAATAAACGAAAAATTAAATATCCACTTATATTATAACACAAATGATTTACATAATCAACAAAAAAATCAAAAATAATTAAAAAATAGTTAAAAAGTTGCAAAAAAAGACCAGATATAATATAATTTAGTGTATTGAAGGGGATAGATATGCAGTTAAAGAAGTTAGAAATACAAGGTTTTAAATCATTTGCAGATAAGACAGAAATATTATTTTTAGATGGTATAACAACTATAGTAGGACCTAATGGAAGTGGAAAGAGTAATATATCTGATGCAATACGTTGGGTAGTAGGAGAACAAAGTCCTAAAAATCTTAGAGGAGCTAAGATGGAGGATGTAATATTTTCTGGTACTCAAGCAAGAAAGAAAGTTGGATTTGCAGAGGTATCTATGTATTTAGATAATTCTGATGGAACACTACCTATAGAATATAATGAAGTAATAGTTACAAGAAGAGTATATAGAAATGGTGAGAGTAATTATCTAATAAATGGAAATGAATGCAGATTAAAAGATATTCAAAACTTATTTATGGATACGGGACTTGGAAAAGATGGATATAGTATAATTTCTCAAGGTAAAATAGATGAAATACTATCTAGTAAGTCTGAAGAGAGAAGACATATTTTTGAAGAGGCCTCAGGTATTGTAAAATATAGGACAAGAAAAGAAGAGGCAACAAGAAAATTGGATAATACACAAATCACTCTTCAAAGAGTAAATGATGTTTTAAATGAGATAGAAAATAATATTGAGCCTTTACAAAAAAAAGCAGAAACTGCTAGAAAATATTTAAATTTAAGAGAAAATTTAAAATTATTAGATGCAAAGATATTTATTAATAGTGTTGAAAATAATGCTTCAAACTTAAAAAAAATAGATGATGCTTTAGAGATATTAGATAAAGATATAAAAGCACAAGAAGATTTATCTAGTGAAAATGAAAAGAAAAAGCAGGAATTAAAGTTAAAAATACAAGATATTTCTAATAAAATAGAGGCTTTAAGAGAAGAGTATTATAAAATAGAAAACGAAAAAGAGAAAATGAATTCTAAGATATCATTACTTGATGCAAATGATAAATCAGCTTCAGCAAATATTGTAAGATTAAATAATGAAATTAATGAGGATAATCAAAAAATATCTATATTAAAAGAAGAAGTAGAAAAAAGGAATCAAAAAAGAGAAAATGTGTTTTTAAATAAGAAGAAGTTTGAAGAAGAGTTGAAGCAAAAGGAAAAAGAACTTTCAAGCATAGTTAGCACTTTAGATGAAAGAGGCCTCAAAATTGAGTCTTTAAAGAAAAATATAGATGATAATAATGAAAAAAGGTTTGAATTAAAAAATAATAATAGTAGTATTTTAGCTACAATAGAGGCTGAAGAAAAGCAATTGGAAGATAAAAAAAGACAAAATGAAAAAAATATTTCTCTAAAAGATAAATTAAATTCGGATTATAATGAATTAAATTTGGAGTTAGAAAAAAGTAATAAGGATTTAATAAGTGTCAATAATAGTATAGATGATGTTGAAAAAAAATTAAAAAGTATACAAGATATGATTGATATTTTAGATGAAAGAAAATCTAAGATTAATCAGGAATTAATGACAAATAGAGCAAAATATAATTATTTAGTAAACTTAGAAAATGAAAATGAAGGATATAGTAAAAGTGTTAAATCTATATTAGATTATGCTAAAAATAATAGCAAAGTATATGGTACTATTGCAGGAATTATATCTACAGATGAAAGGTATGAGTATGCTATTGAGATTGCATTAGGTGGATTTATACAAAATATTGTTGTAGAAGATGAAATAATAGCTAAAAATTTAATAACATATTTAAATGATAATTCTTTAGGAAGAGTAACTTTTTTACCTTTAGATAATATATCATCTGTACCAAGTGTTAATAATAAAGTATTAAAGAATGATGGAGTTATAGGATTTGCATCAGATTTAGTTAAATATGACCTTAAATATGATAAAGTAATTAAATTAGCTCTTTCAAATACTTTGATTGTAGACAATATAGATACAGCTATAGTTTTATCTAAAAAAATAAAAAATTCATTAAGAATTGTGACATTATCTGGTGAGCTTATTTCTCAAACAGGAAGTATAACAGGTGGAAAAACATCTAATAAATCTGGTGGCGTTATTGGTAGAAAAGATAAAATAGTAGAATTAAAAGAATTAATATCCCAAAAGGAAGAAGAGTTAGAAAGAGGAAAAGAACAAATTGGAAAATTAGAGGATCAAAAAAATGAAATAAAAAAAGAGTATGATAATATTCAGCCTAGAAAAGAAGAGATTGTAATAAACATAGCTACTTTGACAGAAAAAAGAGAAAATATAAATAAAGAAATACAGAAAATAAATGAACAAAAAGAAAATTATAAAAATACATTGGATAAAATTATAGAAAATATAGATAGTTTAAAGCAAAATATTGAAAATAATAATAAAGAAATTTTTAAAATTGAAGTTGAGAATTCTAAAAGTCAGGAAATTGTGGATGAATATACAAGATTTAATAGAGAAAAGCAAAAGGATATAGACATATTAAACGAAGATGTTGTAAATTTAAAAGTATCATTATCATCTTTTGATGAAACTGTTTCATCAATAGATGAAATGAAAGAAAAAATTGAAAAAGATATAGAAAATTTTGAAATATCAATAAATAAAAGAAAAGAAGAAATAGAAACTTTAAACAATCAAAAAATCGAAATAACTAATGAAATAGCTAAATTAAAAGATGAAATACAATCTAGTTCAAAATCTAAAGAAGAGTACGATGAAAAGAATAATAATCTTAAGAATCAAAAAAATGGATATGAATTAGAAATGGAGCAAATAGATAGTAGTATAGTTACTACATTAAACACATTAAATTCAATTAAGGAGAATAGATCAAAAGAGGCATCTAAAAGAATTAAGTTTGAAATGGAGCTTACAAATTTAAAGAATAAAATGTGGGATGAATATGAACTTACTATATCTAGCTCAAGAGCTTTAATAAATGATGATATTAGCAAAATAAATATAAAGGATGTAGAAAAAGATGCAAATAAAGTAAGAAAAGAAATTAAAGAAATAGGAGATGTGGATGTTGGTTCAATAGAAGAATATCAAAAGACTAAAGAAAGATATGATTTTATTACTAATCAAAAGAACGATTTAGAAGAAACAAAGAAGAAATTAGAAAATCTAATATCAAATATGACAAGTATAATGAAACAGCAATTTAGTAAGAATTTTAAGATTATTACAGAGAATTTTGATCATACTTTTAAGCAGCTTTTTGGTGGAGGAAAAGCGGAATTAAAATTGGCTGATGAGAATGATGTTTTAAATAGTGGAATTGAAATTGAAGTTCAACCACCTGGAAAGAAATTACAAAGTATGTTATTATTATCTGGTGGAGAAAGAGCTTTAACTGCTACAGCATTATTATTTGCTATTCTTCAAATTAAATCGCCACCATTTTGTATATTGGATGAAATAGAAGCTGCATTAGATGATGTAAATGTTCATAGGTTTGCTGAATATATAAAAGAGTATTCAAAGAAAAATCAATTTATAGTTATAACACATAGAAAGGGTACAATGGAAGTGGCTTCTTCTGTTTATGGAGTCACTATGCAAGAGTACGGTGTATCTAAAGTAGTATCTATGAAATTAAAATAGTGAAAAGAGTTATGCATTTAAAGCATAGCTCTTTTTTTGTTGACATAAGCAACTATAAGTGGTATAATCTATATACTTTAATAAATATACATATTAAAAAATATTTTTTTTAAGGAGGTACTGCGTATGAATATACAGAGTCAAGGTTTAATGCTAAAAGGTATTAAATTAGAAATGGAATTTGTTGATGGATATATACTTGATGAAATTACAAATGAATGTAATAATACTTTTAAAAAGATATTGGGTTATCAAACATCAAATATTTATGACAACAGTAGTGAAAAAATATTGACAGTATTATTTAAAAGAATAGGAGAAATAGAGTATAAAATTGTATTAAAATCAAATTGTTTAAATTTTTATGCTAATATAGAATTTAATTATGATATAGAAGATATTTTTTATGAAATAAAAAGTGTAATAACATTATTTTACGATTTTGTATATAAAATGCAAGATTGTAGATTTAAAATAGTCAATATTGCTTTTTCTAAATGTGTGAATATACCCGAAAATGAAAAAAAAGAATATTTTGGATATCAAAATGCTGTAGCAGAAAATGGAATAGGGATGTATATTAAATGTGTACAAAATGAAAGATTTAATGTATTATTCAAATCATATTTTTTAAATAAAAGAGATGATAGAAATTTTATAAACAAAATAGATAAAGATCTTTATAGGTTATATAATATATCATATAAATAAGCAGTTTTACTGCTTATTTATATTTGACTTTACATAAAAAATATGATATAATTTGTACGTAAATAATTATATGATTGAAGATAATTATCGAAGGAGGGAATTTAATGAATAATAAAGAAGTAAAAAATGTAGAAATCAAAAAATTCATTAATTCTAAAGATAAAAATATGGAATTTAATAATTTTCAAGATTTGTTAAAAGAAGGTAGTGTATTTAATTTTTATTTTATATATATAGATAATAAAGATAAAAATCAATATAGATCTAAAAATATAATAAAATTAGATTTGTATAAAAAATTAATAACTACTGTTAATGGTAATGTATATAAATTCTGTAATGAAATATAATAATAGATTTTTTAATCTATTATTTTTTTATTTGACATGTAAACAGATGTTTGATATAATTGTGAAGGTGGTAATAATGAGATGGATATTACATTGTGATTTAAATAATTTTTTCGCATCTGTAGAAATGTTAAAAAATCCTGAATATAGAAAAATACCAATGGCTGTATCTGGAGATCCAAATAAGAGACATGGAATAATCCTTGCAAAAAATCAGATAGCCAAAAAATATGGTATATATACACCAGAGACAGTTTTTTCGGCATTAAGAAAATGTCCTAATTTGGTATTAGTTAAACCACATTATGAAGAATATGTTAAATATTCAAATTTAGTAAATGATATATATTTAAAATATACAGATAAAGTAGAAAGATTTAGTATTGATGAAGCTTTTCTAGATGTAACAGAAAGTATAAATATATTTGGAACACCATATAAAATAGCATATAAGATAAAAGAAGAGATCAAAAGTAGATATGGCCTTACTATTTCTGTTGGAATTTCTTTTAATAAGTCTTTAGCAAAACTTGGTAGCGACTTAAAAAAACCCGATGCTATAACTGTATTAGATTATGATAACTATAAAAGAAAAATATATAATTTACCAGTAGAAATGTTAATTTATGTAGGCAAAAATACGAAAGAAAAATTAAATAAGATGGGAATTAAGACAATAGGTCAATTAGCATTAAGCAATAAGTATAGAATTGTAAAACATTTAGGAAAACTCGGAGAACAAATATATAACTATGCGAATGGCTTAGATAATGAACGTGTAAAATTTTACTATGAAAAGGAAGAAAGAAAAAGTGTAAGTAAAGGTATAACTTTTGAAAGTGATATAGATAATGTAGTTCAAATAGAAAGAGAATTTTCAAAGTTAGCTAGTAGAGTGTCATATCTATTAAGAAGTATAGATATGAAAGCAAGTATTATAGCAATATCATTTAAAGACAATATGTTTATAACTTCTAGTAGGCAAAAAAGAGTAGAATATACAAATTCATATGATAAAATATTAAATGCTGTTTTAGAATTATTAAATGATAATTATATAAATGGTACAAAGATAAGATATATATGTGTTAATGCATCAGGTCTTAAAGGAAATAATAATGATAATATTCAATTAGATTTATTTAATATTTATGATAATAAAAATATTGCTAATGATAAAAAAAGTAGTGCTATAAAAGCTATGGATAAATTAAAGCATAAATATGGGGATAAAGTGGATTATTGTAGTGCTTTAGATTTTAAAAACAAAACATAAAAAATGTACATCAAAATATTAGTTTTGAAGTACATTTTTTATTTATTTTTCTTCAATATTTTCTTTTTTATTAGTTGCTTCTTCCATCATTAGTAGATAATTCCATTTATCATCTACATCTTTTTGTAATTGCTCTATCATCCATTCATTACCAGGTTTAAACATATGTCTAAATCTTTTTTGAGTTTTAATAAATTCTGTTACTGGTAGTTTCTTTGCGGGTTTATAGTTTATTTTATAAACACCATTAACAACTTCATATAAAGGCCAAAAACATGTTTGAACTGCTAATCTTTCTATTTCAGCTAAATCTTCAGATGGATATCCTCATCCTCTAGGACATGGTGAAAATACTGCTAAAAATGTTGGACCTTCAGTATAAATTGCTTTTTCACTTTTTGTATATATATCTTGTAAATTACCAAAAAGAGCTGTTTGAGCAACATAAGGAATATTATGTTTTACCATTATCTCAGTTAAATCTTTTCTCTTTTGGGCTTTACCAGGTGATACTTTTCCAGCAGGTGAAGTAGTTGTGTCTGCAAAATGTGGAGTAGAGGAAGAACGCTGAGTACCTGTATTCATATAAGCACCATTATCATAGCATACATATGTTATATCATGTCCTCTTTCCATTGCACCAGATAGTGATTGTAGACCAATATCTAAGGTACCGCCATCTCCACCTATTGCTATAAATTTAGTAGTCTTTTTTATTTTACCAGCCTTTTTTAAGTTATAATAAGTTTTTTCTGCTCCAGATAGTGTAGCAGCTGCGCATTCAAAGGCAGTGTGAATAAAAGATACTTTATTCCAAGATGTATATGGATAGATGCAACTTGATACTTCAAGACATCCTGTAGCACAAGAGATAACTGCATTATCTTCTTCTTTTAGAGCATTTAATACATTTCTTATTGCTGGAGGAGCACCACATCCAGCACACATTCTATGACCAGAAACAAATCTAGCTTCTTTCGCAACTGATTCTTTTAAACTATATGCCATATTGTTTATACCTCCTAATTTTCCATTCCTAAATAGTAAGTTGTTTTTTCAACATTACCAGTTTTAGCAATTTCGTTCAATTTTTTATATATTTGTATAATATCATCAACTTTAACATCTACACCACCAAGACCATATATGTAATCTACTGTTGGAACAGTTAATCCACTAGAGTACATAGCAGAAGTTAACTCTGTAAATAAAGGTGCAGCATATCCATTTACGCTATCACATTTATCTAATATAGCTAAAGCTTTTAGATTTTTTAATTTTTCTGGTATTTCTTTATATGGAAGAGGTCTAAATGTTCTAGGTTTTATAAGACCAGCTTTTATACCATTTCTTCTTAATTCATCTACAGCATCTTTAGCAGTACCAGCTGTAGAATTTAAAACAACTATTCCAAGATCAGCATCGTCCATTTTATAATTTTCAAATAGTTCATATTTTCTACCAGTTAATTTATAAAATTCTTCTGACACTTCTTCTATTATTGTTTTTGCACCTCTCATAGCATCAGCTAATTGCTTTCTGTGTTCAAAGTAGTATTTTTGTAAATCCATTGGCCCCATTGAGATGTTTCTTTCATCATCAAGTAAATATTGTGTTGGCTTACGTTCACCTACAAATTTTTGAACTTCTTCTGTTTCTAATAACATTATATTTTCAACAGAGTGTGATGTGATAAATCCATCGTAACATACCATTACAGGAAGGTTTGCTTTTTCAGCAATTTTAACTGCCATTATTGTATTATCATATGCTTCTTGGTTATTTTCACAATATAGTTGTATAAATCCAGCATCTCTTACTCCCATAGAGTCAGAATGATCATTGTGAATGTTTAACGGAGCAGATAATGCTCTGTTACCACAAATTAAAGTTATTGGAAGTCTTAAGCCGGCAGCAACATATAGCATTTCAAACATATATGCTAATCCTTGAGATGATGTTGCACTCATAACTCTACCACCAGCAGCAGATGCACCAATACATGCACTCATTGCACTATGTTCACTTTCTACAGCAATAAATTCTGTTTTAACGTCACCGTTTGCAACAAAATTTGAAAAGTATTGAGGAACTTCTGTAGAAGGTGTAATAGGGTAGGCAGCAACAGTGTCTGGATTAATTTGTTTCATTGCAGTAGCAACAGCTTCGTTACCACTTAATCTTTCTCTTATAGCCATAATTATCCTCCTTAATTTTCATTAGATTTCATTTCTATTGCTTTGAATGGACATACTTTAGCACATACGCCACATCCCTTACAATAGTCATAATCTATTTTTGTAAGTATACCATCTTTTTGTTTTATACAGTTTTCTGGACAATATCCAACACAAAACATGCAATTTTTACATTTTTCTTTATCGTGAACAGGATATCTGTTCCTCCAAGAACCTGTTTTAAATTCCATAGAATTTCCGTCTTTTAATATATTTCCACCAAATCCAACTTCGCCCATTATTCATTACCTCCTGTAACTTTATCTAAAGCTCTTTTTAATGCTCGCATGTTAGGTTCAATAACTTCAGGTTTTCTTGCAAATTTATGTTTAAATGATCCTTCCATATCAGATAACAATTCATCTTTTGTCA
>CALXBV010000037.1 GCA_944386635.1 uncultured Clostridia bacterium | reverse complement strand
TTTTATTTAATGACATATTTAACTATTTTTATGTCTTCTTTAATATACTTTCGACGGGTATTATTATATCATTTAACATAAAAATAGTCAATTAAAATATCGTATTTGGATTAAATTTGTTATAAATTTATTTTTATTGTAATATTTTGTAATATAAATATCTTTTTATTAGTACTCTTTTTTGTATACTACTATTTTTTGCTAATTTTTCTACTTGATTTATTAATAAAAAAGAGTATAATATTCTTATCCGAAAATCCTCAAGCCCATTAACTATTTGGGAGGTATTTCAAATGAAATTGTTTAACAAATTGCTCTGCCTTCTTACTAAGCATTGGATTATTCCCTATCTTTTAGAGGATAATTTAAAACTTACTCTGGTTTCTCTTCCTAGAGTTACCAAAGGAGGCTACTACGTACCTGCTGTCATGAAAAGGAATAACGTAAGTACTCTATACTGGAACATGCCTATGTCTTGTAACGTTATTTTAAATCATGAAGGATGCGATCTTATCTGCTGGCATGGTATCGGAGTAATCAGAGTGGAAGATTAATCTTTTACTCTTCTAGAGCATGAAGGGGCGAGTCTAAAATTTAGGCTCGCCCTTTAATATTTTTATATTAATAATTATAAAAGAAATTATTTCTTTCCTGCTTACGATATATCTTTACTATTTTTCCTTGAAGCTTTTCAAGGACTTTTGCATACCATGTTAACTTTTTTGAATCAAATAATGATATACTTTTTTGAGGCTTATATCTTATATCGTGCTCCATCTCTGCCCAAAAATCCATAGCTATTGTTCTGATTTGTATTTCTACTTTCATAATGACTGTTTCACCATTTATTGTTACTGGTGTTTTCACAATTAAGTGATATGCTGAATATCCACTTTTTTTAGGATTGTTAATATAGTCTTTTTCTTTTATAATTTTAAGATTTGGTATATTTTCTATAATTTGCTTTACAAAAAATATATCGTCTTGTACAGGACAAGTTATTCTAACTCCAGCTATGTCATTAATATTGTCTATTAAAGAATTATATGTATATTTAATATTTTTCTTTTTCATTTTATTAATTATACTTTTCTTTGACTTAACTCTAGCTGTTACTTTCTCTATTATGGAATATCCATATATTTTATTTATCTTTTCTTTTACTAAATTTATCTCACTTGCAACTTGATTCATTGCAATCTCATATATCTTCATTAAATCGTTGTACTCTTTACTTTCTATATTAATTTCTTCATCTTCTACTGTGTTTATATCATTATTTTTTTGTATTAAATCTGGTCTTTTAATCACCTCCCTTTTTGATATATTCAGATTTTACCTATAATATGTTATGTTTATATATAATTTTTGTGTTAATTATGAAAAAATTTAATAATTAGTTATTTTACTATTAATCATATATATGATATAATTTTTATATTATGGGAGGTATATATGCAGTATTTATTTTTAGATGAATCTGGAAATCTACATAAAAATAGTCCAGACAGGTTCTTTGTAATTGGTGGTATTTTTACAAATAATTATGATGATATTAAAAAATCATACGTTGAAATAAATAGAGAATTAAAAGAAAAACTTAATATGGATTTTGATACAGAATTAAAAGCGGCATATCTTAATATGGAAGAGAAAATGGATATAGTTGTAAAACTTCAACAAATGAATGGTATGTATATAGTTGGAATAATAGTAGATAAAGAAAAAATTGGTGTAAAGATAGAAGAAATACATTTATACTATAATTATATAATAGGAAAACTACTAGACTATTTAATTAAAATAGGACTTATTAAAACTGGTTTTAATGATAAGCTTTTTATTAATATAGATAAATCATCTATGAAAATAGAAGATATAAATTCATTAGAAATGTACTTAAAAATTCACTTTAATATAGAAAGAAAAATGAAATTTAATCTTAATGTTGCTTATTGGGATTCAAGTAAAAATTATATGATTCAAGTAGCAGATATAATGTGTAATACCATATGGAATATTGCCCAGTCACCCAATTCTTATAAAGTATTTAGCTCACTAAATCAGAAAAAGAGAATGAGAATATATAGATTTAATCGTAGAGTATAAATAAATTTATGATTAAACAGTTAGTCCTTTATTTTTATAAAAAAGTAGCTTAAATACTAAAAAGATCTGAAAAACGTTAATCCAGATTAGCTAAAATTATACTAATAAATTATCAGAAAACTGCAAAGAATATTTTAATGATATAATAAAAATAGGAGAGTGATTTAATGAAAAAATTTTTAATATTCATTATTATATTAATATTATTAGCATTGGTAGTATTTTTAGGTTTTAAACTTTTAGACAATGATAAAAATGTAGTAGAAAACACTATAGATAATACAGCCAATAATATTGAAAGCAATAATAATATTGATAATGAAACAAATAATACTAATAATGTTGAAGTAAATAATGAGACAGATGAAAATGAAGAGTATAATACTACAATATATATTGGTACAGAGAATAACTTTAAAGAATTTAAAGTAAATATAGATAAGAATGCAAGTGTTACATCACAAGCAAGTCAGATTCTAAATTCTATAGGAGATATATTAGGATACAGACTAATAGCTAATGATATTGCTAACGGTAAAGGTGGTATGACTGTTGACTTTAATTCTAGTTCTGCACCATTTAATACCAATGATTCATATATTGGAAATGAGCAATATACTACTACAGATAATCAAGATCTAGCTTTTACTATATTTGATAGCATTGAAAAAACATTACAAGAGTACTTTGGTCAAAACTTAGATGTATGGTTCTCACTAGATAGTGGCTCTATTACTATAGATGATATAACTATACCAATTACAGAGCCTTATCAAGGAAGTAACTATTACAAACAATAAAAAATTAGATGCCTTAGATTTATTCTAAGACATCTTTTTTTATCTTTTTATCAAATGTAACTTATTAACTTATTCATTTCCATAGTAGTATTTATTAAAATCCTGTTTTGCTCTATCCATGTCAAATCCAAAATAATATATTCCATCTATCCAGTTATCATAGCCATAATCTGTTGATGGTATTTGAACTGAATTTATATTATTTAGATATGTAGACATATCTCCTGAAAGCTTTAAAAACATATCTTTGTACATATTTATATCCATATTAGTTGTTAAATTAACTAATATATCATCGGATAAATCTAGTATTTCTTGAGGTGACATTTTTGAAACTTTCTTCATTAAAGCTATTAATA
>CALXBV010000036.1 GCA_944386635.1 uncultured Clostridia bacterium | reverse complement strand
ATTATATAATAAACAATTATGTTTTGCAACACAAATTCTGCTAATAAATGCCATATTTTTACAAAAAAATGCACACACTACTAGTGTATGCATTTTAAGGATTTTTTATTTTAAAAAAGGTACATATTCAACATATTTTTATGTTTTCTAATTATATCTTCAATATCTCATATCTAATATTAAGAATACAAGTTTATATTATTTGAATAAATACATAACTCTATTAAAATAATTAATATTATAATTTTATTTATTATCTGTATATTGTATTTAAATATACATTTTTATCTCTACTACTACTTTATAATTTACAATATTTAAAACTTTTCTTAACATTAATATAAATTAATAATTATTTATATATAATTTCAAAAAATTAATAAAAAAATGATAGACAGATGTCTACCATTTCTATTTGCCTTGTTGTCTGAATCTTTGAGTAGGATCCAATATTTTTTTTCTAAGTCTAATATGTTTTGGAGTTACTTCTACTAGCTCATCATCTCCAATAAACTCAAGTGATTGCTCTAATGACATTATTTTAGGTGGAACTAATTTTAATGCATCATCACTACCAGATGCTCTAGTATTAGTTAAGTGTTTTTCCTTACATACATTTATAGTAAGATCGTCACTTCTTGAATTTTCTCCAACTATCATTCCAACATATACTTCAGTACCTGGTCCTATAAATAAAGTTGCTCTTTCTTGTGCTTGATAAAGACCATATCCAGTTGCTTTTCCTTGTTCAAAAGCAATAACAGCACCCCTTTGTCTTGTAGTCATATCACCTTTATATGGTTCATATCCACAAAATGTATGGTTCATTATACCATTACCTTTCGTATCAGTCATAAATTCTCCTCTATATCCAATAAGACCTCTTGCTGGAATTTTAAATTCAAGTCTTGTAAATCCTGCTTGTGAATGTGATGCAGCCATATTAGTCATTTCACCTTTTCTAAGTCCAATTTTTTCCATAACTGCCCCAACAAATTCTTCAGGAACATCTATTGTTAGATCTTCCATTGGCTCACATTTTACTCCATTTATTTCCTTATATATAACAGTTGGTCTAGATACTAAAAGTTCAAATCCTTCTCTTCTCATATTTTCGATAAGTATTGAAAGATGTAGCTCTCCTCTACCAGATACCTTAAAACTGTCTGAAGAATCTGTATCTTCTACTCTTAATGAAACATTCCTCTCTAGCTCTTTATATAATCTTTCCCTCAAATGTCTAGAAGTAACAAATTTTCCTTCTTTTCCTGCGAATGGTCCATTATTTACACTAAATGTCATAGATACTGTTGGCTCATCAATATCCACAAAATCTATTTTTTCTGGATGATTAATATCTGCTATTGTTTCTCCTATTTCAATACCTGTAACTCCTGTAACAGCTATTATATCTCCACAATATGCTTCCTCAGTCTCCACTCTATTTAATCCTTCATATGTATATAATTTACCTATTTTAATATTTTGCACGCTTCCATCTTTTTTACATATAGCAACAGTTTCACCATTATGAATAGTTCCTCTATCTATTCTACCAATTCCAACTCTTCCAGTATACTCATCAAAATCTATATTACTAACTAAAAGTTGCAATGGTTCATCTTTAGAACCTTTTGGCTCTGGAACTGTATCTATTATTGTATCAAACAAAGGTTTCATATCTTTACTTTCATCATCTAAAGATAATTTTGCATATCCATTTTTTCCTGAAGCATAAACTACTTTAAAATCTAATTGCTCATCTGAAGCATCAAGATCCATAAATAGTTCAAGTACTTCATCTTCTACTTCTTTTGGTCTTGCACCAGGTCTATCTATTTTATTTATTACAACTATTGGCACTAAATTCAAAGCTAATGCCTTACTTAATACAAATCTTGTTTGAGGCATTGGTCCATCAAAAGCATCTACTAATAGTATTACTCCATCCACCATCTTAAGTACACGTTCTACCTCACCACCAAAATCTGCATGTCCTGGTGTATCTACTATATTTATTTTTATTCCATTATAATGTATAGCAGTATTTTTAGAAAGTATTGTAATTCCTCTTTCTTTTTCTAGATCATTTGAATCCATAACTCTATCTGCTACTTGCTCATTTGCTCTAAATGTACCACTTTGTCTAAGTAGTGCATCTACAAGTGTTGTTTTACCATGATCAACGTGAGCAATTATAGCAACATTTCTTATATTTTTCATTCTAGTTCTTCCTTTCCATAAACTTAATTAAAATAACCTAAAATTTCTTCTAGGTTATTTTTACACGGCCATTTAACAAAAATAGTCGTCAATATTATATACTAATTTACAATAATTGTCAAATTTTATAATAATTTATTATATTGTTTTTTAATTTTTATATTTACAAATGCTTATTTATTATTCGCACTATACTTTAATAATATATCTGATCTGACGTAATATTATAATAATCCTCTACTTGTTCTAAAATATCATTTTTCAGTTTATTATCCTGATAAATTTTATCAAATTTAGCTCTTACCCAAAAAGGAAATAATTCTTTTATAGAATTATAGTACTCTGCTCCATCTTTAGGAACTTGATATCTAATTAAGTTTCCATCTTTAAATGAAAATTTATATGGCATTGATGATCCCTGATATAGCTCTACTCTTCCTTCTTTGTTTATATAAAAACTTTCTATTTGTATCCAACAATATATATATGTATTTTCTCCAACTATTTGACTTCCAAGTCTTTTTATACTAAAAAATGTATTAAAATTATTTTGCGCCATTTTATCTATATTATATGT
>CALXBV010000035.1 GCA_944386635.1 uncultured Clostridia bacterium | reverse complement strand
ATCTCTATATACTTTCTTGCAAAAGAAGTATCAGACGAAGCATTATTATATCCGGCATATCCCCCAACATAGCTACCTCCATAGATTTCAGTATTTACCACTTCTATATATGTAATTTCTCCATTATAAGCAAGCCCAAATACTCCTCCGGTATTATCTTTTCCTGTTATATTTGAATTTTTTATGGAAATATTACTTTCTTCTATATAATTTCCGGTTTGATGGCCTATAATACCTCCAACATAATCCCCTTTTCCATTTACTGTTATGTTATCTCCTACTATATTTTTTATTTCTCCACTTGTACTTAATCCAATGTCTCCTGCAAGCCCTCCTACATAACTACCTCCATTTAAAGTTATGTCTTTAAGCTTTATATTTTCAATATTTCCCGAAGTCATACCTCCTATCATACCAATATAGTCCATACTACTTGCTTCAATGCTTATATTGTTAAATGTTAGGTTTGCAATCTCACCATTATTTGTTGCTATTATTCCAAAATATTCACCGTCACCACTCGTATTTGCAAGTACAATATTTTCGAATCCTATGTTCTTTATACTTGTTCTTACATTATTTATTAGTCCCACGTTTACTCCATTAAATTCTAATTCTATATTTTTTAGTGTGTATACATTGTTTTCTGCTTCTAGCCTATTTACAGTTATATTATTTTTTATATTTGTTTTTCCACTAAAATCTATATCTGCCATTAATCTATAATTTTGAAATGTTCCTTCCTCTATCGATTGCCAATCTTCATATGTATATATTTCTTTATAAAATTGTACATTTATTTCTATTTCTATGCTTTTTTCTTGTTCTTCCCCATCTAAATTTATATATTTTATCCCTGTTAATTTATAAGTATCATAGTATCTATTAGGTGTTGCATAAACCTCTATATTGGTTATTCCGTTTTGTGTTACATTTCTCGTTATATTATTTACCTGCATATCCTCTATTTCTATCCCTGTTATTTTTATTTCTTCAGGATTGCTTATTCTTACAGATATTTCAGCTTCTGTAGTATTAGGTTTCGATGCTTCTACACTTTCCACTTCTAAATTTACTTCGCCACCAGATGTATCATCTACATAGATATTTGTTTGATTTGGTAGTAACTCCGTTCCATCTGTGTTATATAATTTTGGTAACACACCATTAGTCTTACTATCATAATTATACCTATCTCCTAAATCTAAGTTCAATATTTCTTCTTGATTTATTAATATAGCTCCTTTTGCTTCATCTCTTGCATATCCATTTAATAATTGATTTTCATATGCATAATTATCGGTTATATCCGTGCTGTTTCCTATTATTCTATTTACGGCATCTATTCCTGATGTTGTAAATATATTCCCTACACTCAAGTTATTTATTATATTTGTAGAGGCATCAGATCCTGAATATAATCCAATAATGCCTCCCACATTAATATTTGTGGTTGAAATATTTACTTTTGAATAACAATTTTCTAAGTTTATTTTTGATGCTGCTCCAATTATACCGCCCACTTTATTGTTTTCTGAAATTATTGTTCCTTCAGCATAACAATTTTTTATACTATTAGATTCTGAACTACCGTGGCCTACTATTCCTCCAACAGCTGAATTAACTGCTCTTGTATCTTGTATATTTATTCCTTTTGAATAGCAATTTTCTATAGTTGTACTATAACTATATCCTATTATTCCACCTATATACATTGTACTAGGTGTTCCTTCTATATTCGCATTTATTTGTATATTATTTATTGAACAATTCCTTACACTACTCATATACGTATAGTTTATAATACCACCACAATATCCACTCTCTGTTTTTACAATATTTACATCTGTCATATGAACACTATCAATTAAAGTTCCTGTACCAGCATATGCAATAACTCCCCCATTGGTTGTAATTTCTTGATTAAAATTTTTAATGTATATATTCTTTAAAGTTCCCCCATTCATATTTTTAATAAGCGAACTATTAGATAAATTTATATTTGATAAACTATGTTCATTTCCATTTATTATTCCATCTATTGTTCCTAAGCTTATGGTATTGCCTTCATTCACAAAGTCCAAATTTGTCATTAACATATAATTTTCAGTTGGTGAATCTGCAATATTTTTCCAATCATTTACATTCCATATTTCTTTATATAAATCCACATTGATAACTCTCTCTCCGGATTCATATGTTCTCGTATATGAGCTACCAAAAGCTCCCCTGGTACTTATACTTAGTATGTCATAACTTGATACGCAGATTACTGGATTTTTTAATTCTGCTATTACTGTACTTTTTCCATTACTATACTCTTGTGATAGAATTGCAACATCTATATTTTGTATTTTTATATCACTTATTTGTTCAGCTGATGGATTATTTACACTAAACTGAACCTTTACTGTATCAGTTCCTTGCTCTAACACTTTAGTTGACAGTATATCTGGTAAGTCCGCATCTTCTACTTCAGGTAGCTTTATATATTCTTGTGCTGGCATTACATCAGGCATAATCAATTGTGGATAATAACCTTGGTTGACAAGTTCATCTACATTAAATGCATCGTCACCGTTTATTAGTTGATTTTGAAAAGTAGCATCCCATAGCGACAATTTATTACCTTTTGTT
>CALXBV010000034.1 GCA_944386635.1 uncultured Clostridia bacterium | reverse complement strand
TTTATCTTCATTCCTCTACCAGATGGTTTATCTGGATTTGTAAAACATGCAATTACATTATACCCTGATTCATATAAGATTTTTAAAGATTCTCTTGCAAATTCTGGAGTTCCCATAAATACCACTTTTATATCTTTTCTCAAAAAAAATCACATACCTTTCTTATAAAAAGATTAAGATAGAAATCTTAATCTTATATATGTATATCTACACTATTAAATTTTAACTTATTATCTTCAATGTCAAAAACAGTTTCTATAACACCAACAGTTTTATTAGATGTAATACTTTCATCCAAGCTATATAATATATATTGATATCCTACAAATTCTAAAACTCCATCATTATTTATATCCTTTAAAATGAATTTTGAAAATTTATCTCTTAAATATGTTTCTCTATAATTAGATATATCAATTCCATTTTCTGCTAGATTTAATTCAACAGATTCACTATATTCTCCTAAATAGTCTTTAGAAAAGTTATCTATATTAACACTTAATATATCATTGCTATCACTATTTTGATTAGTATATATAGTATACCCTAAGAACTCTTTATCTGTTGTATTTTTTATTATATCAACAAAATTATTAGAATCATCCAATACATTGAGTGAAACATTGCCACTAAGATCAGAGACTAAAAAATATCTTTCTTTCTCATCTTCACATACATTTAAATCTACATCAGATTTAAAATCTTTATTTGTGTCATACTGTTTTACCTCATTGGTTGTCCCATCCATTATAACTAAACTAACATTTCTATATAACTCTACTATTGAATTTAACGAATTTTCATCGCTCCTCATTTCTTTACCAATTATAAATATATAATCTTGAATTCTATCATCATTAATATCAAGCTTTTCTATATCTATAATCTTATTATCTTTTAAATCATATATTTTTGACACTTCATTTGAATACATTCTCTTTAAGCCTGATTCTGAAGCTTCATATTCAAAAAATAAATATACTCCACAGCCAATAAAAGAAAATAATACTATTAAAAGAATAGCTCTTCTTAATCTTCTAGCCGAAAAAGTAAATCCTAAATCTTTAATAAAATCAGAAATTTTTCTCATAATTCCCACCTTTAGTGATTATTCTGCTCATTATATCTATCTAAAAATACAATGCCATCTAAATGATCTATTTCATGTTGCAATACAACAGCTTCTATATCCTTAGCATTAATTTTTCTTTTCTTACCATTTATATCAGTATATTCAACTGTAACTTTTTCATGTCTTAAAATATTTTTATATAAGTCTGGAAAAGATAGACATCCTTCTTCTACCTCTATCATGGTCTTAGATCTAGATGTTATTTTAGGATTAATTAATATGTGTCCTTCCTTTTTAGCATCTTCTTCAATATACTTTATATCATATACTATCATTCTTTTTAACATTCCCACTTGACATGCTGCAAGTCCTATACCATCATTTTTATACATTGTTTCTAACATATCTTGTCCTAATTGTTTAATCTTATCATCAATTACTTCTATTTCCTTAGATTTTTTTTGTAATATATCATCCCCATCTTTTCTAATTTCTCTAATAGCCATTTAAAATTTACCTCCATTATAATTTTATATCAACATTAGATTTTTTTTGTGTATCATCTACATTTTCTGCCACATTTTGTACAATATTTTCACCATCATTCTGATTATCGCTATTATTTGGATTGTGCCCCATTTTAAGTTCTTGCCATTCTTCTTTAGATATTAATACTTGTCTTGGTTTGCTTCCATCATATCCAGATATAAGTCCTCTAGCTTCCATTTGATCAACAATTCTTCCAGCTCTAGAATATCCTATTTTAAATTTTCTTTGTAGCATTGAAGCAGATGCTTGCCCCATATCCATTACAAGGTCAATAGCATCATTTAATAATTCATCTGCATCATCTTGCTCATCATCGTCAGTTTTAGCATTTTTACCATTAGCTTTTTCTATACTTTCAATAATATCATTATTGTACTTTACATCAGTATTAGATTTTATTTCGTTTACAATGTTCTCTATCTCACTTTCAGATACAAATGTTCCTTGCATTCTAAGTGGTTTTGTCTCTCCAACAGGGTAATATAACATATCACCTTTTCCAAGTAATTTCTCTGCTCCTGCCATATCTAGAATTGTTCTAGAATCAACCTGTGAAGATACAGTAAATGCAATACGTGATGGAATATTAGCTTTAATTATTCCTGTAATTACATCTACTGATGGTCTTTGAGTAGCAATAACTAAATGCATACCAGCAGCTCTTGCCATCTGAGCAAGTCTACATATAGCATCCTCTACATCATTAGGGGCAACCATCATTAAATCTGCAAGCTCATCAATTATAATAACAATTTGTGGTAATTTTACACCTTCTGCCTCTTTTTCCATTACCATATTATATCCTTTTATATCTTTTACGCCCTTTGAAGCAAACAAACTATATCTATTTACCATCTCTTGTACAGCCCAATTTAATGCTCCAGCTGCTTTTTTAGGATCAGTTACTACCGGAATTAATAAATGTGGTATACCATTGTATCCAGATAGCTCTACCATCTTAGGATCAACTAAAATCATTTTTACTTCACTAGGTTTTGCTTTATATAAAATAGAAACAATTATTGAATTTATACATACACTTTTACCAGAGCCTGTCGCACCAGCAATAAGTACATGTGGCATTTTTGCGATATCACCAACGCATACCTCACCTGCTGCATCTTTTCCTAATGCAAAAGCAAGTTTTGATTTATGATTTTTAAAAGCATCAGATTCTATTACTTCTCTTAGCAAAACAGACTCACTTACCGCATTTGGAACTTCAATTCCAACAGCAGCTTTTCCAGGTATTGGTGCTTCAATTCTTATAGACTTTGCTGCAAGATTTAAGGCTATATCATCAGATAAATTTACTATTTTACTTACTTTAACACCTGTACTTGGAGTAAGTTCATATCTAGTTACAGTTGGTCCTTTTGTTATATTTGTAACTTTTGCATCAACACCAAAACTTGCAAGAGTTTTTTGTAATTTAACTGCTACACTATGTATCGCTTTTCTATCAAAAACTTCACCCTGCTTTGGAACAGCAAGTAAATCTATAGATGGGAATACATAGTTATCATCTTCAACATGTGCAGTATGATCTAAAGTTAATACTTCTTTTACACTTTTATCTTCTTTCTCTTCTTTTTGAAGCTTAAAGAATTCGTCTCTTTTTTGCTTTCCTTTAATTTCTTCATCACTTGGCTTTCCACCAAGTTTGTTAAAGTCAAACTCAACTTGTTCAGTTTTATCTATCATTAAGTTATCTTCTACATTACTACTTCCTTTTTCTTTAAGCATTTCTTGTTCTTTTTCAATTTTAGCTTTTTCTCTTCTAGAAAGTTTAGGAATCTTATTACCAAGATTATCTGTATATTCATATTGCTTTATCTCATCATCCCTAAATAAAGTATTTATAATTTTATTTATATGATCAACAATATAATTTGCTCCATATGAAATTGCGCCAAAAAATTGCTTAAATGATATGTTATATAAAAATAAAGCTAATATAAATGTAAATAATGGAAATATTATTCTTGCTGGCACAATACCAATAATTCCAGCTACAGCACCACCTATTAAAGTTCCTATAGCACCACCATAATCTTGTCCAGCTATACCAGCATTTATGCTGTCTACCACAGTTTTTATTGTATTAGTATATATTGATATTTCGCTATGAGTAAATACAGTAAAAATAGCCGCAATAAGAACAATTATTACTAATCCTTTTCTAAGTTCAGATAATGGTTTAACTTTATTATCTGACATTATACAATATGTACCTATTATCATTAAAAGAATTGGAAAAGAATATGCAGAATTTCCTAATGCTCCTAGAAATATTACTTTACAAATTTGTGCAAAACTTCCAACATTTTTAAAGCCAATAAAAACGGCTAAAATAAGGCCAAGAACTACAAGAACTCCACCTAACATGTCATTTGTTATAGTCTTTTGCTCCTTCTTACTTGGTCTTCCTCTTTTTCCTCTTCCCATCTAATCACAACCTCTACTAAAATAATCTATTTTAATTCCCTTCTGTTATTATGTACTATATCCATTGTTTCTCTTAAAACATTTTCTACTTTTTCTAATATATTATCCGCATACTCTCTTGTCCCATCAGAAATTTCTTTTGAAACTTTATTTGCATTTTCAATTATTTCTTCTTTTTGAGCTAATGCTTTTTTAGTTATTTCATGTTCATCTACTAGATTTATTACTTTTCCTTCTGCTTCTTTTAATACTTTTTGTGCTTCAAGTTCAGCATCAGATATTATTCTTTGTCTTTCTTCTTTTACCCACTTTGCTTGTTTTAGCTCATCTGGTAATTTTAATCTTATATCTTCAATAATTTCTCTTAGTTCCTCTGCATCTACCATAACCTTAGTTGAAAAAGGTACTTTTGTTCCTGCTTCTAATACTTCTTCTAAATTCTCTAACAATGTGAATATTTCCATTTAATTACCTCCATTTATACATCTTCAAAACTACATTTCCATATGCTCGTTCATCAATACATTGCAGATTTTTAAAACTATTTAGAATTTCTCCTTTCTTATTTTTCTCTAGTTTCAAAAGAAAATTCTTGTCAGTTTCATATATAATTATTCCATCTTTTTTTAAGTATCCATTCTCTGAATCGGACACTTTTTGCAATACATCTATTCCATAATTACTATCATACGGCGGGTCTAAAAATATTACATCAAATAGCACATTTTCATTTGCTATTTGATTTAAACATTTTGTATAATCTTTCTTTGTTATTTTAACACATTCTAAACTATTAGTCAACTTAACATTAGATAATATTGTTGAAATACTAAGACTTTCTTTGTCATTTATCCACGCAAATTTTGCACCCCTACTAATAGCTTCAAGCGCAAGATTTCCAGTTCCACCAAATAAATCTAATACACACGAATCTTCTGTTATATAATTTAATATAATAGAAAATAACGCCTCTTTAACTCTATCCAATGTAGGTCTTGTCTTATCAGTTTTTGGACTTATAAGCCTTTTGGCTTTAAAACGTCCCGCAATTATTCTCAAAATTTTATTCCTCCACTTCTAAAAAAATATATTTTTTATTATATTTATCCATAATCTTAGCTATATTTTCAGGCTTAAAAGAAACACTAGCAGTATTATCATTAGGGTGAAAACACACCTTATTATAATTCATTATTTCTTTATCAAGCACAAATATAACGTCAGTATTAGGTGCTCCAATTACATTTAATACTGATACAGAACCTGATTTTATGTGTAATTTTTCCCATAGCTCTTCCTCATTTCCAAAAGATAGCCTATGAGAGTTAAGACCATCAGATATCTTTTTTAGATCTGCTCTTTTATTTGCTGGCAACGATACTAAATAAAAAGACTTTGTCTTTTTATCCTTCAAAAACAAATTTTTACAAACTTCTCCATCAAATCTTATATCTTTTACTTTCTCTTCATCTGCTCTACCAAATATAGCTGGATGCCTTATTAAATTATAATCTATATTAAGTGAGTTAAATACATTTATTACTTCTTCCATAAAGACTCCTTTACATATATATAATACTACAAAAGCATCTAACTTTCAACTTAATAATAAATTTTTATGTAAAAGAAAAAACATAGGATAAAATCCTATGCTTATAAATTGCTCTCATCTATTATATCTAATATATGTGGTTTACTTTTTAAAGCATTTACAACATCCGGTTGAATATTATCTATATAAATTGCATCTTCAATATAATCAAATGCATCTTCAAATTTTTGTTTATCATTATATAATACTGTTAAAATTGTATCTCCTTCTTGAACTTTATCTCCAACTTTTTTGTTAAATTCAAATCCAACTGCATAATCTATCTTATCATCTTTTCTATTTCTTCCACCGCCAAGTGCAACTAAAGCCTCTCCTATCTTTTTGCTATCAATTGATACAACATATCCATCAGACTGTGCATGTATTTCCTTTAAATATCTTACTTTATCATCAAGAACTGGCATATCCAAATTTAATCCAATCCAATCCATATATACATTATATATATGTCCACCTTGTGCTTTAACAAGTTCTATAAACTTATCATATGCAGCCCTTGATACAATTGCTTTTGTTATATCTTTTCTATTTTTTTCCATGTCATCACATATTCCAGACATTTTTATCATCTGTGCTGCTATTTCATATACTATCTCTCTTAGATCTCTAAGTTCATCACTAAAAAGTGTTGTCTCATCTGAAAGTAAAAAAGAAATAACTTCTTTTATCTCTACTGCATTTCCCACATTTCTACCTAAAGGCTCACTCATAGATGTAATTACAGCTTTTGTCTCAACTCCCGCAAGTTTTCCTAACTTCACCATAACTTTAGCTAACTTTCTTGCATCCTCAAGAGTCTTCATAAAGGCACCTGTACCAACAGTTACATCTAATAATATCTTATCTACTCCTGAAGCTAGTTTTTTAGACATTATAGATGAAGCTATTAAATCAATTGATTCAACAGTTGCAGTAGCATTTCTTAATGCATATATCTTCTTATCTGCAATTGCAATTTCAGGACTTTGTGATATAAGGCAAACACCTATATCTTGAACTTGCCTTATTGCATCATTTATTGGAATATTTATATTATACCCTACTATAGATTCAAGCTTATCTGCTGTTCCTCCAGTAAAGCCCAATCCTCTTCCGCTCATTTTACAAACACCAACACCAAGTGATGCTATTATCGGTAATACAATAAGTGTAACTTTATCTCCTACTCCTCCTGTCGAATGTTTATCTACTATATATTTACCAGGTACCTTTATACTTGATAGATCTAGTGTTTTTGCCGAGTTTGCCATTGCAAAAGTCAAATTTTTTAATTCTTCATCACTCATACCATTCAAATATATTGCCATAAGCAAAGCAGACATCTGATAATCTGGTATTTCTCCTTTACTATAGCCATTTACGAAAAAATCTATTTCTTCTTTTGAAAGCTCATATTTGTCTCTTTTTTTTTCTATTATTTCATACATTCTCATAACTTATTTCTACCTCTCTTTTTACCTATATTTTAACTTCTTGTGTCCATTGCCTTTCTTTCTCATCAACACCTATGTATACAAGTTTACCATGTTCAATTTTAAATTTAGACATATCTGTTTCTACAATATCTGGTATTACAGATTTAAGCTCAGTACCACATACATTAAAGTCTTGTTCATTATAATTATTTTGGTCAATCATTTTATTTTTATAATCCTCAATTTCTAAATAATATCCATAGACACTTAATTTAAATGCCTCTTCTTCAGCTCTATTATCTCCGCTATTATTAAAAAGCCTACTTATAAATAATAAAGCAAAAGTCATAATACAAATTACAATAACAAGTAAAATTATGCTTTTTCCAGATCTATCCTTATTAAACATACAACCACCTCTTATATACACCCTATAATTTGATAATACTATAAACACATATAATTTTCAACTAATTTAATTAAAATTTAACTTAAAACAATCATAAATTTCTATAAAGCTCAATATGATTAAATGAGGTGATTTTATGTGTGGAATATGCGGTTACATGCAAGACCAAAAAATACAAAAAGATAATATAATAACTAAAATGAAAGATAGTATCTTACAACGTGGAAATTCCGAAAATAATACTTATATTCACAATAATGTTGCATTAGGGCATGCAAGGCTTAGTATAATAGATATTAAAAATGGTAAACAACCAATGGAAAGAATGATAAATGGAAAAAGGTATACAATTGTTTATAATGGAGAATTGTATAACACAAATGTTCTAAAAAATATCCTTTTAACTAAAGGATTTGAATTTGAGACAGAATGTGATACAGAAGTTCTTTTATATCTATATATTGCATTTAAGGAACAAATGCTAAAATTTATAAATGGAATATTTGCTTTTGCTATATATGACGAAAACGAAAAATCAATATTTTTGGCTAAAGATAGACTTGGAATAAAACCTCTATTTTATAGTATAAAAGATGACAAGTTTATTTTCTCATCCGAAATAAAAGGAATACTTGCAAGTGGATTTATTACTCCTATAGTAGGAAAAGAAGAACTACTCGAATTATTTTCTCTTGGACCAGCACATAGTCCGGGAAAAACATATTTTAAAGATATTTATGAGCTTAAAGCAGGATATTATGCAATATATAAAAATAATAATTTAAAGATAGAACAATACTGGGATTTGAAAGAAAAAAAGATGTTAGATAGTGATGATGATATAATAGATAACGTAAAATTTCTAGTTACAGATGCCACAAAAAAGCAGCTTGTATCAGACGTTGGAATATCTTCAATGCTTTCTGGTGGATTAGATTCTAGTATAATCACAAAAATAGCCACAGATAATGTTCACAATCTTCACACCTACTCTATTAATTATGAAAATAATGACGAAGACTTTGTAGCCAATAGTTATCAGCAAACTAAAGACAGCGATTTTGTAAAAGTCATGGTTAAATATTTAAACACTAAACATAAAAATATAATAGTAAATGATAAAGATTTGTTTGATACATTATACGAAGCTGTACTTGCACGTGATATGCCTTCTATGGCAGATATTGACAGTTCAATGTATATATTTTGTAAAGAAATAGCAAATAATAATGAGAAGGTTGTACTTTCAGGAGAATGCTCAGATGAAATATTTGGAGGATATCCTTGGTTTTATAGAGAGCATTTAAAAAAGGCAAAAGGATTTCCTTGGGCATTATCCGAAAATCTTAGAGAAAATTTAGTAAAAGAAAAAATATTCAATGATGGAGACATCTTACAATATATATTAAAATGCAAAAATGATACATTAAAAAATGTATCACATATATCAGAAGATAAATTCGAAAATGAATTCAAAGAAATAAATTATTTAACTATAAAATATTTTATGAATACATTAGTCGAAAGAACAGATAGAATGTCTATGAGAAATTCTCTTGAAGTACGTGTACCTTATGCTGACCATAGAATATTTGAATATGTATATAATGTAGATGCTAAATTAAAACTTGGACTTAGAAATAATAACGAAGTGGTAGAAAAATATATTTTAAAACAAGCATTTAAAAATGATATTCCTACAGATATAATATCTAGAAAAAAATCTCCATTTCCTAAAACTTATAGTAAAAAATATCTAGAGCTTCTTGAAAATAAATTGCTGGAAATATTAAATAATAAAGAATCTAGACTACTTGAAATTATAAATGAAGATTATGTACGTAATCTTATTAAAACTCATGGAAGTGAACTTACAGAAAATCTTTTTGGTCAGCTTATGACATATCCTCAGACACTTGCATTTTTAATTCAAATAGACTATTGGCTTACTGCATACAATATAAAAATCAAAATATAAAAAAAGACCTTACTTTTTAAGTAAGGTCTTATTTAACATATCAGTTGTTTGTAAAAATATGTATTCTATAATATTACATGTTAGATTTATTTTTCCATCATATAAATACAAAGATAACTCATCTTGTGGCTTCATATTGTAGACTAATACTTTTACCTCTTTGTCTGTTACTTCTTTTATTTTATATGCATACTTTTTGTCTTTATGCCATCTTTTAAAACTTTTACCATCTTTAAAGGAAATCTCAGATACTTTGAACCAGTAGTTTTTATCTTTTGGAACATCAAATGATTCATCTATATCTTGTAATATAACAAGAGCATTTACAGAAGCATCATCTTGTATATTTAGTACCATTACTCTTTTTCCTTTGCACTCTTTAAAATGTGGTAATGTATTTTCTATAAAATAGCATAGATTAACATTTCTTATACTTATGTTTCCTTTAAAAGCCTTCTTTATGTTATTTGATTCTACATCATCAAAATAGACTCTTAATTTTTCCTCTGACAAAGTTCTACATAACTTCATAACATCAATCTCCTTTCTTATATTTATTAAAATATATTATTTCTTTTAAAATATTTATTTTTAAATTAATATTTAAAGTATCTTGATAATTATACCATTATTTCATCATTATGTCAAGTTTTTTAAATAAGCAAGTCATTTATGTTTCAAATTATTTTAATGTAATATTTAATTATTTTCTTCAAATAATATATATGAGGTTGTTTATATGGAAAAAAATGAAAATAAAATAAGTGATAAAATATTAAGTATAATATCAATTATTATAATACTTGTAATTATAGGTTATATCTTATACTCTCTATTTAAATCAAATAAAAATTTAAACTTAAATTCTAATGAAATAGATGTAAATAAAGATTTATCAAATATTTCTTCTACAGAAAATATAGAAATTAATAATCAAGACAAAGCACAGGTGGAAAAAGAAATCATATATAAAGACGTTGAAATAGCTACCTTTACATCAACATTATACGATAATGAAGAAAACAGAGTATATAATATAACAAAAGCCTGCCAGATATTAAACGGTGTAGTAATTTCAAATGGAAGTGAATTTTCTTTTAATAATACAATAGGACCAATGGGAGAAGAAAATGGATATAAACTTGCCAAAGGTTTTGATGATGATGGAAATATTATAGATATACCAGGTGGTGGTATGTGTCAAGTAAGCAGTACACTATATAATGTTGCTCTTCTTGCAAATTTAGAAATAACAGAAAGGCACCCTCATAGTAGAAGGGTATATTATGTTCCTGCTGATAAAGATGCTACTGTTTATTATCCATCTTTAGATTTAAAATTTATTAATAATACTGGTAGTGATATAAAAATATCTGCACAAAATGATAATTATTCTGTAACTATAAAAATGTACAAAATAGAACAGTCAAATTAATTTGACTGTTCTTATTTATTTGCATCTACATAAACTTTTTCATATGGTTTTACAAGGCCTAATTTTTCTCTTGCAACAGATTCAATGTATTCATCTGTAGTTATATTTGCATTTTGATTATTATAATATTCTACTAAATTCTGTTTAGCTTCAATCTCTTTTTGATACATAGCAATTTGAGAATCATATTTATCCAATTTTAATTGTTGGTCAAAAAATGTATATACAAAATATGCCAAAAACAATATAGATACAATATGTACTATATTAAGCGACTTTCTTCTCTTTTTTCCCTTTCCTTTTTTTATTACATCTTGACTTGTTCTCATTTTTCAACCCTCTTTTTCTCAAATTATTATTCTTTAAATTAGATAATAGTTTACATTTTAAAGTTATCATAAAAGAAAACATTTTGCAACATTTTTTTGATATTTTTTGCATAAATTTACAAATTATACAATAATTTAATTCTAAAGGAACACATAAAAATAATACAAAATTTTTAATACTATAAAATAACATACTATAAAGTTTTATTAAGTATTTACTAATTATCTTTCTACTTAAAGCTATTCCTATTATCATAGCAATAAACATATAAAATCTAATATTATCATCTAATATTGTTACTATATAAATTATTGATACAATAGTTATTATAATAAAAAATATAATATCTTGTATCATAACAACATATATAGAATTCTTTTTTCTTATCTTACGTAAAGTTCTAAATATATCAAAAATACAAGATATTACAATTCCCAGCATAATAAAGAATATAAAATCATTTACTTGCTTTAATATAGACATATTTTCTCTCTTTATTTAAATAATTTATTCATTAATCCTTGCTTTTTATTTTGAGCTGCATCAGAATATGCAATAGCACTAGTTCTTCCTTCTATAATAAGTTCATTATTTTCTAGATTTAGTTTGTTCATCTTTAAATTTTCTCCCTTAATTGTTAATATTCCTAAATCTGTTTGAACTATTACTAGCTCATCATCAAAGCTATGAATATCTTCAACACCAGTAATAACTGCCTTTTCTCTATTTTGAATCACAATATTTTGCTCTTTGAATGTTTTATTTTTATCTTCCATGTTCAATCACCTAATATTATATATGCAAAA
>CALXBV010000033.1 GCA_944386635.1 uncultured Clostridia bacterium | reverse complement strand
TTCAAGAGATATAATAATTGGTTTTGAATAACATCCATATGATCCTTCATCATAATTTTTAGATGGATGTCCAACAAATACCTCGAAAGGATTTCCTCCATACGTAATCTCTTCTATTACATCTTCTTTTTCTTCTTCCTCTTTAACATCATTTTCAATTTCTTCTTGCTCTATCTCTTTTACTATCTCCTCTGTCCAAATTCCTCTTTCATCTGTAGGCGTATTATTTATAATATCTTCTGATGTAACATTATAATTATAAAATTGTGCGACCATAGCAGCAGAAACTGCCTCACATCCTGTAGGATATCCTAATTTATATTGATCCAAGAAAGGAACATCATTTATAAAATAAGATTTTTCAACTGTATATGCCTTATTTTTTATATATCCAACTTCGCCCGTAGGAACTCTTACTTTAGACCAATTATCATATACAGCTAATAATTGTAACTCATCATTTTTATTTATATTTATAACATTATCAGATTTTTCATTGTTTTTCTGTTTCAAAAATACATTGTTAGCTTTAGCATATCTTATATCATATAATTTAGGACTTTCAGTAATATTAAAAGTACATGTTGCTTCTTTTCCATCACTTGTCTTTACAATAATATCTGCTTGTCCACAAGCCAATGCATGCACAGTACCATTATCTACAGTTATTATATTTTCATCAGTTGAATACCATTCGATTTTTTTATCGGTTGCCTCTTTAGGATAAATTTCCTCTGACAATATATAATTTTCACCTTTAGCTAATTCGACATATGTATCATCCAACAATATAAGATCTGCTATAATATTAACTACCTCAACACTGCATTTTCTTACAACATCTCCAGTTATGTCTGAAACTAATATTTCGCAATTTCCAACTCTTTTTCCAAATATTTTTCCATCCTCCACATACGCTATATCTTCATTACTTGATTTCCATATTAAATCATTATATGTAGAATTTTCTGGATAAATTTTAACATTAATCGTATCACTAGTATTTATAGGTAAAACTATATTTTCTTTATCAAGTTCAATATCTTGTACTTTAACTAAACATTCTATATCTATTTCATTACTCTTTTTATTATCATTAATTGCATAGATTTTTGCATTATCTAAAGAAAGCCCTTTTATTTTTCCATCATATACATCTACGATATTTTTATCTGTAGAGACCCACTTTACATCATTACAATCTATACTTCCAATACCATTTTCAATCTTTAAATCTATTACTTCTCCAACACCAATATATCTACTATTATCTGCTGTTTGAATATAAATTGAATTTATATTTATAATCTTATCAATTATTCCAAATTTTCTATCCAATACATATATAACAATTCCTATAACAAATAATAAAACTAGAATACAAGTTATAAAGATTTTTCTTCTTTTACTTACTTTTTTAATATTATCATCTACATTTTCAGATAATTTCTTTTTCATATATACAAACTCCCTTATTTTTTTATTATATCATATTCAATTTTATCTATCATTAATATGTTTTAATTGTGTACATTTTCTAACACATATAGTTAAGTTTGTAATTATCATGAAATAAAAAGTTAATTAAAATTTAATAAAAAAATCCTTGAAAGTTATTTCAAGGATTATATTTCGCCATACAATTTATACTTAGATAGCTCCGGATTTTTCATAGTACATTTTACAGCATTTTCTACAATTTTATATACTTTTTTAAAATCATATTTTTTAAGATATTTTATTTTAAAAGCAACCTCAGTATTTTGTATATCTCTAAACACAAGATATGAATTTCCATTATTATAATAGAATTCATCTTCTAAATTTTTAAATTCTAGTCCATCATATGGCTCATCAACAGCTGTACCATCAAAATATATTAAAAATCTTCTTTCAAGTGCTATATCAAAAAGTCTCTTTATCACATCTTCATTTCTAACTCTTTCTTCTTCATTGCAATCGTCTAAATCTATATTTTTTCTTTTACCCTCCTCTTTTAAGTTTAAAAAACTCTTTAAAGTATTTTCGTCCATATGAACGCTCCTTTCCGACAAATATATAAATTATTATTATGTCACCTATATATATTAGTTAATATATATTTATCTATATAATATAGTCCATATTATAGCACACATTTTTATGGTAGTCAACATCATAAATTTTACAAATATAATAAAATATGTTATTATATTAATATATTTTTTAGAAAGGACACTAAAATGCTAAATAATGTAAAATTTGAAACATCTATATATAATTATAATAACGCTTTAAAAACAGATAAGCCTCAGATTGTTTTGGTAGGTAAGTCTAATGTAGGTAAATCTTCATTTATTAATACAATTACTAACCAAAAAAAATTGGCAAAAGTAGGTCAATCTCCTGGAAAAACAAGAAGTATTAATTTTTATAATGTAAATAACGAATTTTTTTTAGTAGATCTTCCAGGATATGGCTATTCAAAAATGTCATATATACAAAAGCAAAAAATAAATAAATTAATAGATACTTATATCTCAAAATCTCAAAACATAAGACATATATTTTTTTTAGTAGATATCAGAAACAAGCCTTCAGAAAATGATAGGCAAATGTATGAGTGGCTATTAGAACAAAACATTCCATTTACAATTATTGCTACTAAAGCTGACAAAATAGCTAAAACTAAAATAGATGACTATATAAAAGAAATTAGAAAATGCCTTTTTGCAAAAGAAGAAATAATTCCATTTTCTAGCGAGAAAAAAATAAATATAGACATTATATGTGATAAAATTACAGAAACATTAAAATAATCTGTAAAAAATTAATAAGCAAATTATTTTCTTACAATAATTTGCTTATTTTAGCTTTAATTTATTATTTTATATTTCCTAATAATTTTTATATCGATTGCAATTTGAATAAATGTATATTTTTTGCCCTACTCTCAAACTATATGGATCTAGAGCTAAATTTGTATTAATTATATTTTGCACCGTAGTACAATATTTAACTGCTAAACTATATAAAGTATCTCCGGGCTCAATTATATGCAAAATAGGATTTATGTCATTCATAGTTTTTTCCTCCTAATATTAGGATATTAAAGAATTAAAAATTGTTTAATAAAACATTTATGAACAAGAACTTATAAAATTTCATTGTCATATTCTTATTATTTGCTTTCAGGATAAATTATACTAACTTTTATTCCTTTTATATTTCCACTTTTAAACTTGTCCAATACATCGTAAATATATTCTTCTGGTATTTGAACACTAGTTTGAGTATTCATTACTTCAATTTTACCTATTTTTTCAGATTTAATTCCAACTAATGCTGAGAATGCGCCAACTATATCTTTTGCCTTTATACTATCATTTTTTCCAATATTCAATTTAACTAAATAATATCCATCCTCATCTTTTTTTAAGTCTATATTATTACTAACTTTTACATTTGACATTGGAATATCCTTATATTCAAATTTTGTGTTAGTAAATTTTTCAATTTCTTTTAATTTATTTATTTGCTTTCCAGTATAAAATATATAAGCTATACCCTTATTACCATTTCTAGCTGTTCTTCCAATTCTATGAATATAATAATATACATCTATTGGAATATCATAATTTATTACCAAATCTAAGTCATTAATATCTATTCCTCTAGATAATAGGTCTGTAACTACAATAGTATCTAATTTTCCATTTTTTAATTTTTTTAAGATTTTCTCTCGTTTATCTTGCAAAATATCGCTATTTAGCATTTCTAAATTCATATTATTACTTTTTAAATAATTAGCAACTTCTAATGTTTTCTTTTTAGTATTACAAAAAACTATACTATTTTTATATTTTTCACTCTTTAAAATTCTTAATGTGCATTCATTCTTCATTTTTTCTTTCACTTCAATAGCAACCTGCCTTAGAGACTTAGAAATTATTGTATTATTCTCAATACATGTAATATTTAAAGGGTTTCTTAATATATTTTTTGCTACATTTTTTACATTTTCTGTTATTGTAGCCGAAAATAATAACTTCTGAGTATTATCCATCACATATTTATTTATTTTATATATATCCTCTTCAAATCCTATACTTAGCATTTCATCTGCTTCATCTAAGACTAAAGCCTTTATATAATCTAATTTTAATATTTTTTTATTTAATAAGCTTAATACTCTTCCGGGAGTTCCAACAACAATCTTTACTCCTCTTCTTAAAGAAATAGCTTGATTTTTTATTTCTTTTCCACCTAAGATTGCAATGCTATCTACTGATTGCTTATATTTAGTGAATTTTCTTATCTCATCAACTATTTGAATTGCAAGCTCTCTTGTAGGTACTAATACTAAAATCTGCGTTTTTTTAATATCTATATCTATTTTATCTATTAGTGGCAATATAAAAGCAGCAGTCTTACCAGTACCGGTATTAGACATAGCAATTATATCTTTTCCATCCAGTATAGGAGCTAAAGTTTTCTCCTGTATACTCGTCATATCAACATATCCAATCTCAAACAAAGCTTTCTTTATTTCTTTAGTTAATTTTGTTTGTTCAAATTTCATTTTATATTTCTTTTCTTAAGTATATTAATTATATCACGTGATATTTATTCTTACAATAAAAATAAGACCAAGATTTCTCTTAGTCTGGATAGGTTAAATATATGAAAAAATTATCGTTGTTATGCTTTTATTATAATAATATATTATGATAATTTTATGTACATATTTTGAAAAAATATAAAAAAATATAAGAAGTAAAAACTTCTTATATTTTTTAGGTTTAATATATTAAAAATTTTATAGTTATATATTATTACTTAATTGTGATAATTTTATGATTATTTATTGTAAAACTAAAAAAAATTCATATTTATTAAATTTTTAATATATATTTTAATAGAGGTGATTTAATTGTTAAAACTACAAGGAAGTGGTGTTGCACTAGTTACACCTTTTGACAGCAAGAATAATGTTAATTATGATAAACTGGAAGAACTAATATATTTCCATATAAAAAATAATACGGATTTTATAGTATCATGTGGTACTACTGGAGAATCTTCTAGTTTATCTAATAACGAGAAAAAAAAGTTAATACAATTTACAGTAAAAAAAAGTAACGGAAAAATACCAGTAATTGCTGGCACTGGGTCAAACAATACAAAAATAGCTATATCAATGAGTAAATATGCAAAAGAATGTGGAGCTAATGCAATTTTAGTAGTAACTCCATACTATAATAAAGCTAATCAAGATGGTCTATATATTCATTACCAAAAAATTGCAAAAGCTGTATATCCTCTGCCAGTTATACTATATAATGTCCCATCACGAACAGGAGTTGATATTAGTGTTGATACAATATATAAGCTTGCAAAAATAGAAAATATAATAGCTATAAAAGAAGCTAATCCTTCTCTTGAAAAAATAGCTAACATTATATTAGCTACTAAAGATGAAAATTTTGATGTATTATCTGGCAATGATAACTTAACATTACCAATACTTTCTTTAGGAGGAAAAGGTGTAATCTCTGTTGCAGCTAATATCATTCCTCATCAAATGCATGACATATGTATACATAATGATAGAGACTTATTTTTTAAATACTTAGACATAATGAATACTTTATTTATAGATATAAATCCAATAATGATTAAAGAAGCAATGAATTATCTAAAATTTGATGTTGGTAAAGTTAGACTTCCTTTATATACACCACAAAGTGAAAAATTAATAAAACTATATAAATCAATAGATAAAATAAAGGACGATTTATAATCGTCCTTTACAATATATTATCTATGCTCAATTTTTGTCTTTTTACAGTATGCTCTAAATCACTTTTTATTTTTTCTATTGCAACTAAGCTTTCTTCTTTATTTTCAAATTTCAAATGTTCTTTTAAATCTATCATTGCAGTTTCTATATCATCTATTTCTTCATGATTAACAAAAATATTCCATACTTTTTTTATATCACTCCATGAATTATATGTAGTTTCTGATTGACTAATTGCCAAATCATAATTATTATTATTTATTGCATTTTGTATATACTCCATATCTGACATCAAGTATAAAGAGCTTTTACTTAAATATTTTATTTCACAAACGCCACTTACTACTACTATAACAATACAAATTATCATAACTACTACTTGTTTCATATTACACCTCTTTATTTTTTAACTGATATGTAAATTTATAATTAGAATCCATTTGACCATATAATACATCTTCTATCTTAATTTTTTTTGCTTTTAATAGACGTTCTATATCTCCTTTTTTCATTCCTATTAGCTCCATATTATTTTCAGATAATTTTCCATCCTCTATTACATTTACTGGCAATGACTCAATATTTTGATCATTAGTTATTACACTTAAATTTCCATTTGTTTCTATAATAGCATACTTTACATCAGAAATTGAAAATACATCTTTTTCATGTAGTTGTGACATCAAATCTGACACCGTATATTTTTGAGAATTAAATTCTTTTTCTACAATTTCTCCATCTTTTATAATAACAATAGGTTTTCCACAAACAAGATCTTGTACCTTATTACTAGAATGATTTAAAAGCAAAAATATTAAGTATGCTAGCAACAATGTAATTATAGGAATTATACCATCAAACAAAGACAATCCTCTAGAAGACATAGGTGCAGATGCAAGATCTGATATAACTATTATTATAGCCAGCTCAAATGGTTGAACTTTTGATAGTTCTTTTTTTCCCATTAATCTAATAACTAAAAATACAATACAATATAATATTAATGCTCTAAAAAATACAATTAACATTTTATCACCTAAATATATTTTTTACATATTTTTATTTATTATACAAATAATATTATTATAAATTGCGAGGTGAAAATATGACCATAAGAACTACTCAAAATCTAATAAGACTTTTTATCTCTATATCAATCTTTGCTTTTACTGTATTTTTAACACCAAATTTTAATATAGATAATATATACATTCTAATTATCTCAAGTATATTTATAGCAACTGTAGATTATTTAGTTGCAACATTTACTGGAATACATGACTATCCAATTGGAAGAGGAATAATAGGATTTTTTAGTGCAATAGTTATAATTTATGCTACTCAATTTTTTATAGCCGGATATTATATACCAATATACTCAGCTATAATAGCAGCAATAATATATTCTATTACAGATTATTTTCTGCCTAATCAATAAAAAATAGCTCATAAGAGCTATTTTTTATTGTACTTCTATAGTTAAGAATTTATTTAATTCGTCTTGTGTCATTATAATATCTGTATCACTAACTTCAACAGAATATATGCAATGATCATTTATTATAGTATAATAATAATCTGACTTATAATCAATAGAAAACGAACCATCAGAATATGTGTACTTAATTGTTACCTTCTTGTACTCTCTTCCATTAACATTCATTTGTTCTGGATCAGATATACTAATATCTATATAATCTCCACTCTCTCTATAATAATCCAATTTACTATCTAAATATTGCAAATACTCTTCTTCAGTATAAGATTCTGTCTCAATATCTATGTCACAATATCCTAAATCAGTTTCTTTAGTATAAGACTTTATATAATTGCCATTATATAGTTCTTTAAAAGTAGTCGGAATAGAAAAACTTATCTTCTCATCATCAAAAGTTAATAAGTAATTTTCTATACTATATAAATTATTCTCTTCTATATTATAAGCTAGATTACCTTCTTCTAATTGAGTCAATTCGTCAAAAAAAGGTGTTGTTATTAATCCACTAAATATTTGCTGTATATCTTCTTGAGTAATTTCGTTTATATTTATACTATTTGAAACATCTATTGCTTCAATTCCATTATTATAATTTGTTGACATTTGTAATGCTAATATAAGATTACCTTCTTCGGGAAAATCAAAATTTACCTCTACATTAGCGTTATTCTTATCAATATTCTTTAGAGTCATAGTAGCATTCAAAACACGAGATTTGTCATTATCACTAACAATGTCAAATACTATACTATATTCATTATTACTTTGTCTTAATAATTCTATTACATAAGATTCCTCTAAAATATCATCTATCTGTACAAAAGAGCCACCTACTACAGAATTAAATAGTCCTGATGTATAAATATGTATTTCATAATTATATTCTTCCATACTTTCTACTGAATCAACAAGATCATCTAAATATTGTTCTATAGAATCTTTATCTTCAAAGTAAGACATAAACTCAGTATTATTTTTTA
The DNA here is from genome assembly GCA_944386635.1 of uncultured Clostridia bacterium. Lineage (GTDB taxonomy): Bacteria > Bacillota > Clostridia > TANB77 > CAG-465 > CAG-465. Next base: position 1,909 of record CALXBV010000033.1, on the reverse strand, counting down.
AGCTTTCTGTTACATTTTTGCATATACTTACTAATTCATCATATGTAAATGATAACATATTATCTTTTACTTTTTTATCTTTTCCATTTATGTTTACATTAATTTTTTGTGAAGTAAACATATTCCTATCTAAATTATCATTTATAGTATCAGTCACTATTTTTGCAACTTTTTTAATATCATTAGAGTCAGACAATGTATTATCTTCTTCACTTAATGCTATTTTTATTTCATTTATATTTTCTTCTGGAATATCTATACAAATAAGTTTATCATATAAATTTTCCTCTCCAATATATAATTTTTTGTCTAGAAGATTTATCATTGCTACTAAATTTAAATATGAATCTCGTTCTTTTTCTATATTTATCTTTCCAATATATTCTTCTGTAGAATTATCATATTGTACATTAATTTCAAAATTTAAATCATCAAATGCATCCTTTAACTCGTCAATATCAGTTGAAATAGATAGATTTGCACTTACATTAGCACTTTCATACTTGCTCTCTACATCAACTATATTAGAAAAGCCTGATATAAAATTCTTATATAAATTTTCAGGTGTACTAATTAAAGATATAACAATTAATACTATTGCTATTATAACAACTACAATAGCCAATATAATTCCAAAAGTTATAATACTATGTCTTTTTCTTGGCTTTATTGTTTGCTCTTTTCCATTAATAATAATCTTTTTCTCTTCTGTAGAATTCGCCTTAGTATCGTCACTATTAGATTCTTCTTTTTTGGTACTTTTATCTTCACCTTCTTTAGAAATCTCATTTTCTTTTATTTTCTTATTATTTTTTTCATCCTTTTTAAGATCTATTCCAGTATCAATTACAAAACCTGCAGATGACTTATTTTCATCTTTTTTTACATTTTCCTTATTACTTTTTTCACTTACCTTCTCTACATTACTTTCTTTAGACATTTCATTACTAGACACCTCAATTTCTTCTTTAATTTTTTCATCTTCATTTAAAGAAGCTCCACAAAATTTACAAAAAATACTTCCCTCATCAATTTCCTTCCCACATTTAGGACAATTCATTAAAACTCCTCCTTATTTTTCATATATTATTACATACTACAATAATATATCATATAAGAAAAAATGTAAATAAAATTACATATTTTTTATAATCTTGAAATATATTGTTATAAAATATTATTTCTAATATCACAATTTAGGCTTTTTCTATAAGAATCTAACTTATATTTTTTGACTATAAGCATTGTACAGTCAACATTATTAGCTAATATATCATATCTCTCATTATATTTATCTAAAATATAATATTTTTCTTTAATACATGGAGCACTACAGCTTTCTTCATTTCTTTTAGCAATAAACGAACCTAAAATGCAATATCTTGAAGTCATTACAGTTATATAATCGTCTATAAGTTCAACATTAAAATACTTTTCAATATTTTTAACTTGTAAATCGGAACAATCAAAATCTGGGACTATTACATCAACACCTAAAGAATTAACAAATCTTGCAGAATATATATTATTTATATTTAAACTGTAATCTGCTATTATATAAAAGTCATACTTTTTCTTTAACTCTTTTAATATACTAATATATCTATATGATCCTATAATAACTGTATTTACGCCATTACTTATTAAATACTCCAAATTATCTTTTATATATCTATCTGTATTTTTTAGCGTAAAATTAGATAAAAAAATTCCTAAATTATATTTTGAATATTTATTTAATATATCCTCTTGATATTTAAAATAATCTTGTGCTAAAAAATCTATTCTATTTAGCTCTTTATTATATTTATCTTTATACAATTTTATATAGCCTATATTTTTATCATATGAATATACAAATAATGAATTTTTGCAACATCTCTTGCTTTTAGAGATAGGTATGCTCTCA
>CALXBV010000032.1 GCA_944386635.1 uncultured Clostridia bacterium | reverse complement strand
TTTAAAAACATATCTTTGTACATATTTATATCCATATTAGTTGTTAAATTAACTAATATATCATCGGATAAATCTAGTATTTCTTGAGGTGACATTTTTGAAACTTTCTTCATTAAAGCTATTAATATTTCTCTTTGTCTAAATGCTCTTGTAAAATCATTTCCAACATATCTATTTCTAGAATGCTTTAGCGCTTGCTCACCATTTAGAGTTACGGTTCCAGCAGATGCTATTTTATTTTCAGGAGTCATTGAACTATTAATAAAATCTACCTCTTCTTGTGTAAGTGTAAGCTCAACTCCTCCAACTCTATCTATACAATTAACAAGTCCTGAAAAATCAATAGTTACATATTGTGTTAAATCAAGTCCAAAATTAGTGTTTAAAGTTTTTATGCTAAGCTGCTCTTGACCATATGCATATGCATGATTTATCTTAGTCATTCCATATCCTGGTACATCAACATATGTATCCCTTGGTACACTTATTAAGTTGATACTCTTATTAATATTATTTATAACAACTATTATTATAGTATCTGATCTTCCCGCATAGCTATTATCTGTATCTCTAGAATCACTTCCAAAAATAACAAACTTAGTTACATCTTCAACATTTACTTGAGCTGTATCATCATTATTTACCTCAATACCTAAATCTGTTTCATCTAACTCTTTATATGTCATTTTATTAAATTTACTTTTTATAAATAAGTATCCACATAATATAGCTATTAAAACAATAGCAATTAATACTACAAAGAATACCCATACTTTTCCTTCTTTTTTTACCATTTATTTTCTCCTTTATGTGCAAGTAATTATAGCACAATTTACATAAATAATCAAATACTGTTTTTTACAAATATTTTACTTTTAATTTTATTAATTACTTTTTGCAATAAAATAAATACAAAAATCCCTAATATAACGCCTAAACTATCTATAAAAACATCTCGTACTCCACTTGATCTACCAGGTACAAAATATTGATGTATTTCATCTGCAATAGCATATAATATTCCTATTATTAGTGCAATTATTATTTTTCTGCTTTTTTCAAACTTAAATCTATATATAAAATTATATATTAAAAATCCTCCCATTGTATATAAAGTAAGATGGGCTATTTTTCTTGTAATTGGCTGAAAAGTATTTACAACTTTCTCTAAATCATTAGGATCTATATCATTATTAAAAAAGGTAACTATAGCTCTTATAGTATTACCACTCGTATTTGATGACTCATCACCTACTTGACTTGAAAACCAAAATACCAATATCATCCAACTAATTAATAAAATAATAGATATAATTTTTACCATCATATCTATTTTTATCCACTTATTTTCTTTCAACATAGCAATCACAAAAGTATTATACATCATTTTTTATATTTTGACTATAATAAGATAATCTAATTTATTATAAAATATAATATTTATAAAAAAGAATAGGATTACTCCTATTCTTTAAATTCTATATTAGATAATTCAAATTCATAATTAGATTCTTTTGAACTATACACATTGATAGATACTATTTTTTCTTCGCCAGGTTCTAATGAATTTACATTTGTAGTATTACCTGTAGTCTTTTCTTTTAGCTGCGCATTCTCTAAAGTATTCTGAGAATCATTTCTTACAAATACTGTTAGTGTTTTTTGGCTAACACCTTCATATTCTACTTCATAATATGCTGTAATAGATATATCTTGATTAATATTATTCTCTATAGGTATTATATCTCCAACAGAGCCTCCTATACAGTTTCCAACATAGTATATTAATAAAAGTACTATAAAAATTAAACATATAAGAGTTGTCATCAGAGTACTACTCCATGCATTTAACCTAGAAGATTTTTTGTCATATTTTTCTATCTCGTTATCATATACTTCTACTTCATTTTTTAGCTTAGTTTCTTTTTCCTTATATTCATTATAGTATTCTTCACTATCTGAAAACAAATTGTAATCTACATGTGATGTCTCCTTGTAAAAGTCGTCGTTAGCCTTTTTCTTCTTCTCCTTACACTTATCAATCTTATTCTCATACGAAGACTGTCGTATTTCCCTATATAAATATAGTATAAATAAGATTAATAATGCATACTCAAAAACGAGTATCAAAATTCTAGCCACAAACGTGGTCTCAATTAATAATTCACTCATTGTGAATCACTCCTTTTCGTAGATTGCAATATTTTTGCAGCTCCTCTAAAATATCTATTAAGATATCTCTACACAATATTTAGAAGCAAAGAGATTATAACACACTTTTATTATTATGTCAATTAAAAAGAAAGTGCAAATGCACTTTCTTTTTTAAATACATACATTTCTTCTTATCTCATCAATAAAATTTACTTCATCTAGCTCAGTTTTAATCTCATAGCGAACTCTACTTTCCTTAAAAGATACCTTATTAACTTTATTCCCTTCTATAAAAGTATACAAAAATGTTACATCTGGATTAGACAAAGCAAGTTGTTGTACAATTTTAAATGGTACTTTATAATATGTATCAAACTCATATCTGTTACCCCTAACCCTTAAGTTTATTGGCTCACTTAGAGCTCCCCACGTTGTATCTCTAATTAGTGCACCATTAAAAATTGATTTTGTCTTTACTTTATTTAAAAAGGATTCAGCATCCTCTATCATTTTTTTAGTTTTATATTTCTTTTTATATTTACTTAATATTTCATCATCTAAAAGCTGGAAATTATAAGGATTTTTTCTTGTAATACCAACAAATCTGCATGTCTTAATAAATGATTCATCATTTATTTTATTGTTTTTCATATACAGATTTATACATGCACACATGTATTCATCCATCGGATCATCATCTTTAATCTTTTCCATTGGTATTATTTTATTAAATGAGAAATCACTCTCTTCATTTTTTAATTTTTTAATTACTCCGATTTACATTATCGTAGTTTCCTAGTATCTCTATTCTATTTTTGATTATACTTTCCATAATATATAACCATTCCTTTCATATAATCTCCATTTAAAACAACTAAATATAAAAACTACCTCACCTCCCAAATTATTAGTTGTGTTAATTTTTTAAATGTCTAATTATTATATCATCTTGTTAAGCTTATGTCAACCTTTAGCTTAAAAATAGTCCTTGAAATTTTCAAGGACTATTAATTATTATCTAAAACATCTTGATAAAGAATATTTATTATATTTTATTTCGTCAGCTTCTTCATCAAAATTATCTTTTACTAAAAAGCCATCTTTATACCATTCTTTTTGTATGATAACTTTTTTTCCTAAATCAACCACGTAAGTATATGTAGCATCAATTTTTAGTTGTTCAACAA
>CALXBV010000031.1 GCA_944386635.1 uncultured Clostridia bacterium | reverse complement strand
ATAAATGCAAATATAATTAATCCGATTACTCCACCTATGTTTATTTTACACCAAAATCCGATTGTTAGCTGAATAACATTTAAGTCTAACACTATAGGTTCAGTAAATCCTATTTGCCCACCTAAAGCTAACCAACTTAAAAAGCTTACAGATGCCATTTGCTCACCAACTATAACACCAACTATAAGTCCTAAAACACAAAATATAATTATCATTGCTTTTCTCATATATCTTCCTCCAAATAACCTAGACAAATTATATAACTTTTTTTACACTTTTTCAAGTAATATATTATATTAAAGCAACCACTCCATCTAACTCCATTTTATCTAAAGTAACTTCTATTTCTTTTCCTATTAGATTTTCATCTGTTTTTACTTTGGTCATTATATAATTAGGGGTATAGCCATATGCATAATCTTTTCTTTGTGATTCTATTAGTACCTTTTCCTTTTTTCCAATCTCATTTTCTATATATTTTCTTTTTAACTTAGAAGCTAAATCTATAAGTACCTCACTTCTATGCTGAGCAACATTTCCATCAACTTGTCCATCCATTTTTGCAGCTACAGTCCATTTTCTTTTAGAATATTTAAATGCATGTACTTCGTAAAAGCCTATTCTTTTTACTCCTTCAATTGTATTATTAAATTCCTTATCTGTCTCTTGAGGAAATCCTACAATTATATCGCATGTAAAAGCAGGATTTGTAAAATACTTTCTAATGTTATCTACTATTTCAAAAACATTTTCTCTTGTATATTTTCTATTCATTCTTTTTAAGACATTATTATCTAAACTTTGAACAGATAAATGAAAATGAGGACATAATTTATCTATTTTAGACATTCTTATTATATTTTCTTTAGTAAGTATTCTAGGTTCTATAGAGCCTAATCTTATTCGCTTCAAATTGTCAATTTTACTTATTTTTTCTATTACATCAATTAAGTTTATATCTTCATCTAAATCTTTTCCATATGAGGCAATTTCAATTCCAACTAAAACGACCTCGCCAACACCAGACTTTACAAGTTCTCTTACCTCTTTTTCAATATCATCAATATTTCTACTTCTTACTCTTCCACGTACATATGGAATAATACAATATGTACAAAAATTATTACAGCCATCTTCAATCTTTACGCTTTCTCTTACCTGTAACCCCTGTGTTAGCATTCCAGTTTGAACATATCTTTTTTGATTTGCAATATTACTTACTTTATATGAAACCTTTTTCTTGTTTTCTTTCATATATTTTTCAACTATTTGGACTATATCATTTTTTTCCTGATTTCCAATTACTATATCTACATTTTTTAATTCTTTATCATTATATATTTCTTGTGAATAACATCCAGCAAGTACAACTATTCCACCTTTTTGCCTTGCTCTACTTAAGTACTGCCTTGTTTTTCTTGTAGATAAATTTGTAACACTACATGAATTTATAACGTATATATCTGCCTTTTCATTAAAGTCACAAAATTCATATCCATGCTCTTTAAATTTTTTCATCATTAAATCTGTTTCATATTGATTAACTTTACATCCAAGTGTATAAAAAGCTACTTTCATTTTTTTCTCCTATCTATATTTTTCTATATTTATACAAATATTACCACTTTTTGTCTGCCTTATTTCATTACCAACCCTGAATTTACCACACTTTCTAAATGATACTATATCATCTTTGTAAAATTCAAGTGAAGGATTTGTGCATTCTTTTGCATTTATATATAAATCTCCAGACATAATTTTATCCTTTACTTTTTTTCTGCTAAGATTATATACTTCACTTAAAAGTGCATCAACCCTTCTTGAAGGAATAATATACTCTTTTGATATATAGTCTATTTTTAACTTTTCTAGTTCTTTACTATCTAAACTTACATCCATACATTCAACATTTTGATTTGCTACTTTAATTAAATTATCTAATATGTATTTTTCTACTGTTTTTATTACAAAAACATAACATGCATTATCTGTTAAAAATATATCTCCTAAAAATTCATTTTTTATTCCTAGTGAATATATACTTCCCATAAAATCTTTATGCTTTAGCTTTCCAAAATTTCCACATTTTATTTTTATACAAGATATATATTCATTATACTGTATACTATCTTCATTTAAATACTCTGGAATAAAGAAAATTATACATTTTTCGCAATAAGAATTAACAAAAAATACTTTATAATTTATTTTTTCTCTATTTAAAATACTAGTAACAACATTTTTCTCATTTAAATCTAAAAAATTTGTATTAGTTATCTTTGAAGCTATATCACTTTTATTATACTTATCTATTACATTCGATATCTTAATTTTTTCATCTTTTGAATTTATATTTAATAATATAACTTGTTTTTCAGACTTACTTATCACGTTTTTCCTCCAGTAAATTAAAATATTCTTTAAGTATTGCTATAACATTTTCAATATTTTCTTCTCTATTTATTCTATCTTTTACATATGTACTATTAGGAAGACTCTTTAAATACCATGCAATATGTTTTCTCATCTTAAATACTGCGTTTTTCTTATCTTCTTCGTTTTCAAGCTCATAATTTATATGTTCTAATATTATGTTTAATCTCTCTTCTAAAGATGGATGATAGTCTTTTCCATCTAATATACTTTTAAATATCCATGGATTTCCCTGTGCACCTCTTGCAATCATTATTCCGTCACATCCAGTATATTCAAACATTTTCTCTGCACTTTCTACATCAGTAATATCTCCGTTGCCAATAACTGGTATACTTACCGTCTCTTTAACTTTTTTTATTATATCTAAGTCAGCTACACCACTATAATACTCTTCTCTAGTTCTTCCATGAATTGTAATCATTGCAACACCATATTTTTCACAAATTTTTGCAACTTCAACTGCAGTTATTATATCATTATTAAATCCTTTCCTAGTCTTTACAGTTATAGGCTTTTTAGATACACTAGTCGCTTCTTTTATAATTTCTTCAACTTTTTTTAAATCAAGTAATAACCCTGCACCATCACCATTTTTTACAAGTTTAGGAGCAGGACATCCCATATTAATATCTATTATATCAATATCATCTTGATTATTTAACTTTTCTATAGTATTTCTTATTACATCTTTATCACTGCCAAATATTTGAACAATTGATGGTCTTTCATCTTCCATAACCTTAATTATTTTTTCTGTTTTATCACTTCCAAACTCCATAGCTTTAGTACTTGCCATTTCTGTATAAGTAAGACCAGGTCCAAACTTTCTACATATTTTTCTAAATGGTATATCTGTAACTCCCGCCATTGGAGCTAAAAATACATTATTTTTTACAAATATATTTCCTATTTTTATTTCTTTTATGTAATTTTCTATCATTTTTTCTCCTCTATCTGTAATATAATACTATATTTTACATCAAAAATCAACAGATATATAATTACAAATAATCTATAATAAAAATTACTCATTCAACTTGTAAAATCAATATAAATAATATATTATGTATATAGGAGGGATATATATGAAAGCAAAAAATATACTAATAACAATAATAATATTACTTACTATTACAACTATTGCGTCTACTTCAACAGCAGTTTATTTTGGGCTAAATCAAAATAAAGATGAAGAGCAAACACAACAAGAAAATGAAGCATTAAAGCAAGAAAATGAGGAACTAAAGTTACAAATACAAGATGAAAATAAAGAAGAAGAAAAAGAGGAAGGATATAATAGAATTTTTAAGCTTAATGATGAAATCAATGTAATTAATAAATCTTTTCCAGAGACTAGTTATGTTACACAGAGATATACATCATCAGCAGAAGATGTATATGCTATTTTAGAAAATGACAACACAGTAACTCTTGTTTTTGGAAACTCAGATGACCATATGTCAATTCAAAATTATGAAAAATATTCTAATACAGGTAACATAAAAATAAATTTTGGAGATAAAAAAGTGCAAAATGTATATAATTTAGGGGCTGGACAATCTGCAGCTGGAAACTGTATACTTTTCTTAATGGAAGATGGAACTGTTGAATATATGCCACTAATATATGCTATAATTCATGAAGATTTTAGAAGCTATGGAAAAATAGAAGGAGCAGAAAATATTATAGATATAGTATCTGCTTATGCTGAAGGACCTTTTGAAGGAGCTGGTGCTGGAAATACAGTTTTACTAATTCAAGAAGACGGAACAGCTTATGACATAGGTGATCAATTATATGACATATATTATAACCAATATTCTATATGGCAATAAATATCAAATTTAATTAATATTATAAAAGCATAAATTTGCATTTTAAAATATGTAAATTTATGTTTTTTTATATCTAAATACACTTTTAATAAAAATTTTAATCTAGAGTTTCTTCTCCTTAAAATGTTTTAAAAGCTCTTTTGCTTCTCTTTTTTCATCAAACTTATTTCCAACCACTGTAGCACCTCTAAAAAAAATCAAAATAACAGTTATTAAAAAAATATATATTAATATTCCTATTATAATTTTAATAATCACTTTTTACTCCTTAATATATTATTTATATATTATTAATATTTTTAGTTAGTACTATTTATATAAAACTATATATTTTTCTACATAAAAAAAGTAGTATCGAAAAATAATTTTCAAATACTACTTTTTTTATATATTTATCCAAAAAATACATTTTGAGATTTTCTAGCTGATATATTTAATATTATTCCAATTGCAATCCCTGATGTAAGTAAATTACTTCCACCATAACTTACAAATGGTAATGGTACACCAGTTATCGGCAAAAGCCCTATCGACATACCTATATTTTCTATAAAATGGAATGCAAACATTCCAGCTATACCAACAGCCACAAAAGATGTATATCTATCTTTAGCAAGAGATGCAGTTCTTAAAATTCTAAGTAATAATACCAAATAAAGTATTACTACCAGTGCGGATACTATAAATCCCATTTCTTCTGATATAACAGAAAATATAAAGTCTGATGATTGAACTGGTAAATAATCATATTGAGTTTGTGATCCCTCTAAAAATCCAGTTCCAAAAAGCATACCGGCTCCCACAGCAATTTTAGATTGGATAGCATTGTATCCATCTCCTAGTGGATCAAGCTCTGGATTTAAGAAAACATCTATTCTTGCTTTAGCATGCTCTGGTAAAAAATTATATACCATAGGTAATAAAACAATAGCAATTAAAAGTCCGACTATTATATATCTATATTTAATACCTAATTTAAATATCATAAAAGCAGTTATCATAATATAAACTAACGCAGTACCAAAATCTGGTTGCAAAATTATTAAAACAAATGGAACTATAAATAAAAGTGCCATTACTAAAAGTAATATAATACTTTTTCTTTTATCTGGTTGAGGTGATTCTTTATTTTCGGTATACATTGTCATAACTTTAGCAGCACATAAGATATATCCTATCTTCATAAGCTCTGATGGCTGATATGAAAGACCACCTATTCTAAACCAGCTACTTGCACCAAATACAGATGGCATAGCAAGTACCAGTATTAGAAGTATTAAATTTATACCATATAAAGCATAACCGAAAAACTCAAACATTGATGTATCTATTGCCCATAAAAATATAGCTATTACACATACTACAGCAAACCACATTATTTGTCTTTGATATTCAGTATTTCCAGAATCTGTATCACCATAACCTGCACTATATATAGCAAATACACCAATTACAAAAAGTAGTAAAATAGTTACTATTAATATATAATCTGTATTTTTTAAAAGATTTCTAAACAAACTGTTTCTCCCTATTCTTTATAAAATGCTTTGTATGCAAGATAAGTCATATACACATCATATTTTGAAGTAACTTCAAAAGGTGAATGCATTGCAAGTACCGGTGTACCACAGTCTACTACTTCACATCCCTTGTCTGCAAGAATGTAAGCAATAGTACCTCCACCACCTTTTCCAATTTTTCCTAATGTTCCAATTTGATACATAACATTATTTCTATCAAATAAAGACATTATTTTAGACATATAACTTGCATTTGCATCACTAGCATTATACTTTCCTCCAGAGCCAGTGTATTTTTCTATAGATACACCACAACCAATTGTACTACCATTTTGTATATCTGATACTTCCTCATATTCCGGATCTATACCTGCTGTAACATCAGCAGATAGAACTTTAGAATTATAATATACTTCAAGTTTATCTACTCCCATACTATTTGTTTTTTCTATTAATTTATTAATAAACATATCAAAAGCACGTGAGCTCATTGAAGTTGTTCCAATACTTCCTATTTCTTCCTTATCAACAATCATAGCTATCGCAGTCTTTTTAATATTTTCTCCAAGTTCATCTGCAGCATCAATTATTGCTCTAATTGTAGCATAAGCACATACTCTATCATCTTGACCATATCCACCAATTAATCCTCTATCTAAGCCAACAAATTTTGTTTTAAATGCTGGTACAAAAGATATTTCACTTCTTGCTAAGTCTATCTCATCTATACCATATTTTTCATTTAGTATTTTTAATATATTTTGTTTTACTTTTTCTGTAACTTTATCATCTGATTCCTTATCTTTTAATGAGCCAACTAATACACTCATTTTTTCAGGATCAATAAAGTCATTAGCATTTTTCTTCATTTGATCTTTTGCAAGATGAGGTAAAAGATCTGCTATTGTAAATACTGGATCATCTGGATTTTCTCCAACAGAAACTTTTATCTTTTCTCCATCTTTATTATATATAACACCATACATAGCAAGAGGAATAGACATCCATTGATATTCCTTTATTCCACCATAATACTGTGTTTTACATAAAGCAGTACCACTCTTCTCTATTAATGGCATTGGCTTTAAATCAAGTCTTGGACTGTCTATATGTGCTCCTACAATATTTAATCCATTTACAATATTTTCATTTCCCATGACAGCTACATATAAAGATTTATCTTTATTTACGAAATAAATTCTATCTCCTGGCTCTAGCACTTCTTTTTCTTCAAGAGAAATAAATCCATTCATCTCTAAAATTTCCACTGCCTCTTCAACAGCTAAATACTCTGTTCTAGCTTTATCTAAAAAATTCATATAGCTTTTAGCATATCCATTTGCATTATCTAACTCTTGCTGTGATAATGTTGAATAAATATCTTTCTTCTCATATCTTAAACTCATATTCTCTACCTCTTTCCTATATTAAATATAATTCTTTTTGTATATTACAAAGTGGAACAGCTCCACTATTTGTAACTAAAATCATCTCTTCTATAGAACCCCCATTTTCAATGTTTACTCTAGGCTCTAATGTATAAATTCCCCTCTCAACAAGCTTTAAATTAGCTCTCTTACTATACTTTGGTGCTATTAAAGCACCTGCACCATGAACTTCTCTTCCAACAGGATGACCTGTTGCGTGAGGATAATCTGGATATCCTTTTTTTAATATTTCTCCTCTTACTACATCATCTATTTTATATGCTTTTATTCCTGGTTTCATTTTTTCAATTCCTTTTTTAATAGATAATACTAATGTGTTAAAAACATTATTTACAGACTCAGGTGCTCCTTTTTCATCTGACTTTAATAAATATCCCATTCTCTGAATATCAGTATAAAGTGTCATTCCATCACTAAAAATAGCTTTTATTCCAAAATCAAAATATATAGTGTTACCAGGCATAATTTTTGCATTACTAGGAGTTGCATGACCTCCTTTT
>CALXBV010000030.1 GCA_944386635.1 uncultured Clostridia bacterium | reverse complement strand
CAATTGCTGTAGATTCGAAATACAAATTATGTATACTTTCCGTATGTCCTCTAAATACCATAATCATACTATACACGCTATATAAAAAACTACTAAGTACACCTATTCCAACTAAGGTATCCATATTAGGAGTTTTATGTATTAAATTTTTGTATCCATTTTTTAATATATCAAATCCATAAATTAAAAACACTATAGCAAATATAAATAGACATAATGCATAATTTATAGGATTTATATTTATATCTAAAAATTCAAATATAGGTAAATTAAACATATGTCCCATTGATATATACATTAATATGATAGCAAGTATTGTAAATACAATAAACTTTATTTTTTCGTTTTTATTTTTCTTCTCTAGATTTATTTGTTTAAATTCACCTAAACTTTTAAATCCAGCCTGTTTTACAAACTCATTCAATTTTTCTACGTCTAAAATATTCTCATCATAAATTATAGTAGCATTTGCCATAACTAAATTTACATTAGCCTGTATTATTCCATTCTGCTTATTTAAATACTTTTCTAGACCATTGGAGCATGCAGAACAAGTCATACCATCTATTGATAAAATTATCTTTTTCATTTTAATCTTCCTTTACAACTTCAAAACCTATATCATCTATTTTTTCCTCAATAACTTCTCTATTTACACTATCTTCACAAGAAACTTTCATGACTCCTGTATTATGATCTGCTTCTACATTTTTTACACCATCTATTGTAGATAAAGCATTTTTTATTCTATTTTCACATCCTCCACATACCATTCCATTTACTTTAATTTCCATCTCTTTCATATTATTCATCTTCCTTTCTTTCTTCTAATATTATTTTTCTAATAAATTATGAAACTTATTATTAAATTCGGGAGCATACTTTTTTAAACTAATTGGCTTTAAATTTCTATCAGTAAAACAATGCTTAGTCTCTCCAACAAGAACTGTTTTTCCAGTTTTTTTGTCTTCAATATTATAGCCTACTGTCATTCTTACTCCCGTATACTCTTTTACAAAAGGTTTAATTATTATTGTATCACCAAAAGTAACATGATATTTATAATCACAATTTACTCCAAGTACTGGAATTGTTATACCATTTTCCTCTAAAAGGGAAAACGGCATATCTACACTTTCTAACCAAGCACATCTTGCCTCTTCCATATATCTGATATAGTTTGAATGATGTACAACTCCCATTCTATCAGTTTCATAATAATTAACTTTTCTTTCATAAGCAAAACTCATAATTTCCTCCTTTTATGCTTTATTAAATTTTTTAAATAGAGATACAAGCTCATCAATCACTTCTAAATTTCCTTTTTCAATATCTGTTGTTACACAAGTATATAAATGATTTTCTAATATATGATTAGATAAACTTTTCACCGAATTTTCTATTGCAGATAACTGAACTAAAATGTCTTTACAATATGTATCTTCATCTATCATTTTCTTTATGCCATGAAGTTGCCCTTCTATTCGGTTAATTCTATTAGTAATAATTTTCTTTTCATTATCACTTCTATAAGTTTTTTTATTCTCCATCTTATATCACCACATATTATTATATACCTCTATAGGTATTTTGTAAATAAGGGGGTATATTTATACAATTATTGATATTACTATATATTTAAAAGTCAAGTAAAAAGCTACTTTTTAGTAGCTTTTTATTAAATATTATTATTTTTTACTCTTAATACTCTTAAAGCATTTATAATTGCAATTATTGATACTCCAACATCTGCAAATACAGCTTCCCACATAGTAGATAGTCCAAAAGCACTTAAAATTAAGATTAATACTTTGACGCAAATAGCAAATATTATATTTTCTTTAACAATTCTCATTGTTTTTTTAGATAATTTAATAGCATTTACTATCTTTGATGGCTCATCTGTCATAATTACAACGTCTGCTGCCTCTATCGCAGCATCTGAGCCCAAAGCTCCCATAGCTATACCAATATCTGCTAGTGCAAGCACAGGTGCATCATTTATCCCATCTCCTACAAATACAAGTTTACCTTTCTCACTTTTTTCCTTTAATAACTCTTGCACTTTCTCTACTTTATCATTAGGTAACAACTCAGTATATACTTTATCTATTCCAAGTTTTTTAGCAACACTTTCTCCAACACTTTTTTTATCTCCAGTAAGCATTACTGTTTCTTTTATATTATTTTTCTTCAACTCTTGTATTGCTTTTGCAGAATCATCTTTTATTTTATCTGCAATTAATATGTATCCGGAATATTTTTCATTTATAGCAACATATAAAATTGTACCAACTTCATCACATTTTGTAAAGTTTATATTCTTCTCATTCATAAGTTTTTCATTACCAACTAATATATCTTTATCTAAAGCTTTAGCCTCAATTCCCATTCCTGGTAACTCTTGTGTAGCTTGAATCTTAGTTTTATCTATTTGTTTATTATATGCTTTTTCCACAGATATAGAAATTGGATGATTTGAATAATTTTCTGCATAAGCAGCAAATTCTATTAATTCTTCTTTACTTATTTCTATAGGCTCAATTTTTTGTACTTCAAAATTTCCTTCAGTAAGAGTTCCAGTTTTATCCAAAACAACAATTTCGGCATTTGATATTGCTTCTAAATAGTTACTTCCTTTAATTAAAATACCCATTTTAGATGCTCCACCAATTCCACCAAAGAAACTTAATGGTATTGATATAACTAAGGCACATGGGCATGATACTACAAGAAATGATAGAGCTCTATATAACCAATCTGAAAATGTAGCATCTTGTATTACAAGAGGTGGAACTATAGCTAAAATTACAGCAATTATTACAACTATAGGTGTATAATATCTTGCAAATTTTGTTATAAAGTTTTCTGATTTTGATTTTTTACTACTTGCATTTTCTACTAGATCTAATATTTTGCTTACTGTAGACTCACCATATCCTTTTGTAACTTTAATTCTTAATACACCATTTAAATTTATACAACCGCTTAATACTTCTTCACCATCTATAACATCTCTTGGTAAAGATTCACCTGTTAATGCTTTTGTATCAAGGCTTGATTTTCCCTCTATCACTATACCATCTAATGGAATCTTTTCTCCGGGCTTTACAACAATAATATCGCCTATTTTTACCTCATCTGGATCTACTTTTTCAATCTCTCCATCTTTTTCTACATTTGCAAAATCTGGTCTTATATCCATCAAACTTGCTATAGATTTCCTAGACTTATCCACTGCATAGCTTTGAAATAATTCTCCCACTTGATAAAATAACATTACTGCAACAGCTTCTGGAAACTCTCCTATCCCAAATGCACCTATTGTTGCGACAGTCATTAAAAAATTCTCATCAAAAATTTTTCCTCTAACAATATTTCTTAAAGCCTTTCTTATTATTTCAAATCCAACTATAATATATGAGATAATAAATAATATATTGTTTATCCATTCATTACTAAAATCAAAAATCATAGCAATTAGAAAAAATACAAATGATATTATTATCTTAATTCCTTTTTTCTTCATCTTTATCACCTAAGCCTCTTCTAATGTTACATCGGGCTCTTCCCTTTTTACAACCTTTCTTATCTTTTTATAAATTTCATCTTTTAAAGCCTCTTCACATTCAATTACTAATTTCTCAGTCATAAAACTAATACTTGCATTTTGCACTCCATCAATCTTTTGTATAGCTCTTTCAAGCTCTGCAGCACAATTTGCACAATCTAATCCCTTTATTTTAAATTTACTCTTCATAATAATTACCTCCTAATTTACTTTCTATGTTCTATATGTTCCATACCTATTTCAAATACTTTTTGAACATGATCATCATCTAGCATATAAAAGACTTCTTTTCCTTGTTTTCTACATTTAACTATTCCACTTCTTCTTAATGTTCCTAACTGATGTGAAATAGATGATTTGCTCATTCCTAAAACATTTGCTATATCACATACACACATCTCATTTTGATCTAATGCGGATAAAATTTTGGCTCTTGTTGTATCACCTAAAATCTTAAAAAAATCTGCAAGTTTATTAAATATATCTGCATCAGGCATATTCTTTATAGTACTTTCTACTACATCTTTATGTATAACATTACAATCACATATAAATTCATTTTTTGACATTTATTACCTCCTTATAGTTGAACATATATTCAACTATAATTATATTATATGTGAATGAATGTTCAACTGTCAATAGCTTTTGTAAAAAAATCATATTATATTTAAAAATTTAATAATTTTGTAACAAAAAAATACCCTACTAGTATAATCTAGTAAGGTACTTTTAATTATATGTTATCTTTTCTTATTGTTTCTATAATATTTTGCTTATTTATCTTATTTAATGAGTATCTCATTATACATATTATTAGTAAAAATACAACTACAATTGCAATAAGTATACTATTTATTGGCAATATAAAATCCATTTCTATTCCACCAGATACTGCTTTATATACTAAATATGATAATATAATTCCAATAGGTATTCCTATAATTAATGATTTTAATCCATATAAAATACTTTCAAGTCTTATCATTCTATTAAATTCTTTATTAGTCATTCCAATAGATTTTAACATTGCAAACTCTCTGCTTCTTAAATTCATATTTGTAGTTATTGTATTAAATATATTAGTAATTCCTATTAAAGATATTACTGTTATAAAGCCATAAAGAAAGATAGATATAACTAAATATACGGATTTTTCTTCTTGCATTTGTTTATCTATATTATTAATTGTTAGTTCATTTTCATATGTCTGTTTTATTTCTCCCTCAAGTTTATTTGCATCTTTACATTTTATATACATTTCTTCCATATAAGTATTATTAATATTATTATTAAAATATTCATCACTTACAACTAAATATCCATATGGATTGTTTACATTTTCAAGTCCCATAGGTCTTGTTGTGGCTACAACAGCAATCTCTAAAGGCACATCTTTTTTGCTTTCATCCTCAAAGCTTCCTAAAATAACATCTCCTTTATCATATGTATATGTTCTTTTCATAATATATTTTCCTTTATTATTTTCATCAACCACATACTGTGTATAATCATCTATTAAAATTGCTTTATCTTTAGAGTCACCATAATCTAAGCCGAGTTCTTTTACATATCTTTTATATTCTTCATCTCCAAGTGATACTATTGCTATAGGTACTTCTAAACTATCCTCTTCTATTCTTGCATCCTTATTATCTTTTAACGTGTCTCTATCCACAAAAAAATTAGATTCTCTTACAATAGAGTATTCTTCAATACCGTCAAAGCCTGCTATTTCTTTATATTTTTCAAGTCCATCTCCTCTTGTATATAAATATATATTATATGATGTATTATTATAGTATACAGATGATGCTCTAAAAGCATATATCATAAAAGATGACATTGCTATAAATACTGCTACACTTACAACAATAGATATTACTGTTGTTCTATATTTTTTCTTATTTCTCTTTAAGTTTTTATCTGCAATTTTACCACCAACACCAAATAATCTTTCAATTATTTTTGATGTTTTTATCTTTTTAGGATTTATCTTTATATCATTATTGCTTCTTATAGCCTCAATTGGTGATACTTTAGAAGCTTTTCTGGCTGATGATATAGCAGATAAATATATAGTAACTAACGCTAATAAAGCTGCTAATATTACTGATAACCATGATACACTAAATATAAATACCAAATCATCCATAGCTTCAGCTAAAATAGTGCCAATTACTTTAAGTAAAATAAAATCTGCAAAAAGTCCACATAGTATCCCAATTGGTATACCTATTAAAGCTAAAATCATAGCCTCATATAATACATTTTTCCTTATTTGTTTTGGTGTAGCACCAACAGAAGAAAGCATACCATATTGTCTCATTTTCTCCGTAATAGATATAGCAAAACTATTCCTTATACAAAATACACTAGTAACAATAATTATTACTATTACAACTCCAGCAAGAGCTAATACAGTTGACAATGTAGAATCACTTACTTCAAAATTTTCATAACGTAATAGACTCTCATTTTTACTATAAACATATTTTGAATTGTTATATTCTTCGACTTGCTCATCTGTAAGTTGTTCTTGATTTTTTACAGCTATTAAAATATCTTTATCAATTCCAGTAATTTGTGATACCACTTCTTCTTGATTTTTTAATCCGTAATCTGTAAGTAAAGCATATACATTTATATTTCCACTTAGATTATTATCATCTAAATAAGTAACTATTGTATACCCTGGAGCACTAGGACTTTCTATATCATAATTTGGTCTTTCTATTATTCCAACTATCTCATATTCTTTTGTATACATATACTCTAGCTTTTCTTCACCTTCAACATATGTATTATTTTGATCAAGTTCATATTTTCCATCTATATCTGTTCTTTTAGATACATCTATATTCAATTTATCTCCTATATTATATTTAACACCTGCTATGCTTTCAATATGTTCTGAGATAACTATCTCATTTTCATTTTGTGGCATTCTTCCTTCAATTAACTTTAAAGAAGAATTTAATAGTGCTTGACTATCATATGCCCACAGACATAAATATGGCTTATATTCATTTTGAGCTCCTTCTAAATTAGAATATCCTATATACTCAGTACAATATACATTTTCAATATTTTTATTATTTTTAAAATATTTCAAATCCTCACTTGGAACATCACTAAACATATAATGGTAATTTCCAGAACTATTTTTTTCATATTCTATCATAGTCTCTCTAAAACTTACTACCATTGTAGCTACTGCTGTTATAAGTGAAGTTGCAAGAATAATACCTATTATTGTAACAATAGTCCTCTTTTTATTCATTTGAAGACTTTTTATTGTAAGTTTATTTAATACATTCATATTATTACACCTCCGATACTATCTTACCATCTTCTATCTTTATAACTCTATCAGCAATTTTTGCTATTTCTAGATTATGCGTAATCATAATAATAGTCTGATTATACTTTTTGTTTGAAACTTTTAACAATTCAACAATCTCATCACTAGACTTAGAATCCAAATTACCAGTTGGTTCATCTGCTAAAATTATAGCCGGATTATTTATTAATGCTCTTCCTATAGATACTCTTTGCTGTTGTCCACCAGAAAGTTCATTTGGTAAATTATTTTTTCTATTTTCAAGTCCTAATACTTTAAGTATTTCATCAATTCTTGATTTTTCGACTTTTTTACCATCTAAGTCACAAGGCAATGTTATATTTTCTACAACATTTAAAATTGGGATTAAATTATAAAACTGATAAATAAGTCCTACCTGCCTTCTTCTAAATATTGCTAAGTTCTCTTCATTTAATGAGTAAATATCCTTTCCTTCTATATATACTTTTCCACTTGTTGGTCTATCTACACCTCCTATTAAATGAAGTATAGTAGATTTTCCACTGCCACTACTTCCAACTATAGCTACGAACTCCCCTCGCTTTACACTAAAAGATACATTATCTACAGCCACGACTCTATTTTCTCCCTTTCCATATATTTTAGTTAAATTCTCTACTTTTAATATCTCATCCATAATTTTTCCTCCTTTTTCTATATTATATATAGTAAAAATGACTTTTAAGTGACTAAAATAAAAATACTTCAAAAAGAAGTATTTTTATTTAATATATCTAATTATAAACTGAGTATATTCATTCTCTACAGAATCTACATATATATGTCCATTTTGCTTTTCAATTATACTCTTAGATAACGCAAGTCCTATTCCTATACTATTTTCATCAGAATTTTGAGATTTATAAAATCTATCAAATATATGCTTAATATCTTTTTTACTAATCCCTTTACCATCATCTTTTATAGCTATTTGAGTATACACTTTATTTTCACTTATATTAATTGTTACTTTTTCTCTTGCATGCTCAATTGCATTTTTTACTATATTGCTTATAGCCTCTTTATACCAATTATAATCTGCTTTAATATAAATATTATCTTTACTTAAAAATTCAACTTGTATATTTCTTATCTCTGCCATAATAGACAGATTTTCTATAACTTCTCTAATCATCTTATTAACATCTACATTTTCTTCTTTAAAATCAACAGCCATCGCATCCAGTCTTGAAAGTTTAAGTAAAGCTATTATTAGCCAATTCATGGATTCCACCTTTTTAGTTATTTCTATAATAAACTTTCTTCTTGTTTCTTCATCCATATTTTTACTTTCATTTAAATTATCAAGTAGAATCTGTATAGAAGTAAGCGGTGTCTTTAATTGATGAGAAATATCAGATAAGAGTTTATATACATTTTCTTTTTGAGAAATAGAATCTTCTGTTCTTTCTTTTAACATAACAGTTAACTTATATAACTCATTTTTCAAACTATTTAACTCATCTTCTGTATTGTTTGATACATCTAAAAGATATTTACTATTTTTTATATTATCTAAATAAGTTATCAACTCATCTATTTTCTTCTTTCTATGTTTTAAGTACATATATACTATAAATATAATTATAATATTAGAAATAGCAAGCAAAATAAGTATAGTTATAATACTTACAGTTTTATACTGCTGAAGTGAAAATACTGCAGATATCTTATCGTCAATTCCATATTTGTATAGTATTTGCTGATTATTAGAAGAATTATTATTTAATATTTCTATAATATCTTCTTGATCAATATCTGGATATTTTTCTTCAATATTTAAAATAATATTTTCAATAATACCATTAGTTTTTTGTACATAAATATTATTTTGATAATTTAATATTATAATGGAAATTATTACAAAAAAAATAAATATACAAGCAAATAATATAAATAGCCTTTTTATCTCTTTATTTTCAAGTATTTTCATATTAGTCTCCTACTCTATATCCAAGTCCTCTTACCGTTTTAATTATACTGCCATCATTATCTTTAATTTTTTCTCTTATCCTTTTTATATAAACTGTAAGAGTATTATCCTCAACAAAGTTACCAGCTGCATCCCAAATATCATTTAAAAGTTTTTCTCTTGTAACAAGTATATTTTGATTTTGAAACAAACAAAGTAAAATCGTATACTCAAGTTTAGTAAGAATAACTTCTTCTTCATCTTTATAAACTCTACCAGATGATATATCTATAGTTATATTTTTATATTTAATTTGTTTTCCTTTATTATTTCGTCTTAATACATTATTAATTCTAGATATAAGTTCTCTATTTCTAAATGGCTTTATAACATAATCATCTGCCCCTATATCAAATCCATATACAATATCTTTCTCTTCATCTTTAGCTGTAAGAAAAATAACTGGTGTATTATATTCTTTTTTTATCCTTTTACATATATTAAATCCATTTCCGTCAGGTAAGAAAACATCCAACAATACAATATCATATTTATTCTCACTTATAAATTTATTTGCCTCTTTTTCAGTTTTAGCGACATCAAATTTATAGCCCTCTTCCTTAAATAAAAACTCAAGTCCCATTATAATTGCATTATTGTCTTCTACAAGTAAAATTTTTGCCATATAAAAAATATCCTTTCTTTATGATAAGAAATTATACCATATTTTTATAAAAATAAAAATCTCTTGATTTAAGAGATTTTATTATTACTTAAATATTCTTTTAATTTATCTAAACTAACTTTCGCATCATTTCTTCCTAACTCATACATTTCTTTTAATTTTTTCTCATCTTTTTCTATCCTTTTAATATTAACTAATTTTGAAGGTCTAATAACAAATATTTTATTATCTTTTTCAAGTCTTTCTATATTTTTTAATTCATTATTATATCTTAAATATCTAGTATTAATAGCTTCTACTAATTTTGGATATTTTTTATAAAAGATTTTAGCAACTCTTTCATCATTTTTCTTTTTAGTATAATTTTTAGGTCTTGTTAAAACTACTATTATTTTATCATAACCCATATCTATCATTTTTTCTACCGGTATACTATCAGAAATTCCACCATCTAAATACTCTTTTCCATCTATCTTAACCATTTTAGATACAAAAGGCATTGAACCTGATGCTCTTAAATATTCCATTGAATCATGCAAATCATCTAGTTCAATATATTCAGGCTCACCAGTTTCTACATTTGTTACCACTGCATAAAATCTCTCATTTGTTTTCTTAAAAGTATCATAATCAAAAATATCTAGTTTATTTGGAATCTCATCAAAACAAAATTCTTTATTTACTATATTACCAGTTCTAACTAAAGATTCTAATCCAATATATCTTTTATCCTTTGCAAATTTTATATTATATCTTAGAGTTCTACCAGGTTGTCTTGATTTATAATTTACTCCAAATAAAGCACCTGCCGATACACCGATTATACCGTCAACATTAATACCTTGTTCCATAAAAACATCTAAAACGCCTGCAGTATACATTCCTCTCATTGCTCCGCCTTCTAATACAAGTCCAATTTTCATTATCTTTCCTCCTTCATCATTCCTTTTTTTAATATCATAATTTCTCTTTTAAATCTTTTAATTCCATCTTCTTTTGAAATATTGTTATTTAAAATATCCATTTTTGTCATCTGTAAAGTTATAGCTATAATTTTTAGCATAATTCTCAAATCATAATCACTTTGAAAATTCAATATACTTATATCCAAATTTTTTTTTAAATCCTCTATATCAATTGTATCAAAAAGTAATATTGTATTTTCCTTTAAATACTGTGCAATATGTAAATAATAACTAGTTTTGCTTTTTTCATTCTCTACAACATGCTCTAAATACTCATATGACATATCAAAAATATTTCCATTATTTTTTTCTAATAAGTTTAAAATAACACTTCTAACTCTAATATATTCCTGCCTCAAAATACATTCTATAAGATCCTCCTTGCTTGTAAAGTACTGGTAAAAACTACCTCTTGCAATATATGATCCTTCCACTATTCTTTTTATAGATATTTTAGATAATGGTACTCTTTCAAATTCTTTTTTTACAACTTCAATTATCTTATTTCTCTTTTCATCTTTAAGATTAAAAAATGTTGATGTAGGCATATTATCACCTCTTTGAAAATATTATATATGACATAGTGTCATTTTGTCAATGTATAAATTGTGAAATTTTGCAATAACTCATAATTAAAAAGATAGAAAATATATTTATATAAAGGAGGTTTTTATGGCTAATATAAATAATAATTATCTTAATCTAAAAGAAAGCTATTTATTTGCAAAAATATCTGAAGAAAAACAAAAATATATCCAAAATAATAAAAATAAAAAATTAATAGATTTAAGTATAGGTGATGTAACTCTACCACTTCCACCATCTGCTATTGAAGGAATAAAAAAAGCATGTCAAAATTTATCTAAGAAAGACACATTTACCGGTTATCCACCATCAAGTGGACACAATTTTTTAAAAGATGAAATTATAAAAAATGATTATTTATCTAGAAATATATCAATAGATAATAGTGAAATATTTATAGGAGATAGTTCAAAATCTGATATATGTAATATGTTAGATCTTTTTGAATCAAACATAACAGTAGCTCTACAAGATCCAGTATATCCAGTTTATGTTGATTCAAATATAATAAAGGGAAATAATATAGTATATATGACAGATATATATAATTTTTTACCACCTAAAAAACATATAGATATAATTTATCTTTGTTTTCCAAACAATCCAACTGGTAAAGTTATATCTAAAGAGCTACTTAAAAAATATGTTGATTATGCATTAGAAAACAATACATTAATATTTTTTGATAGTGCATATGAAGCATTCATTCAAGACAAAAATACAGTACATAGTATATATGAAATTGAAAATGCAAAAAAAGTAGCTATAGAATTTAGAAGCTTTTCTAAAACTGCAGGTTTTACTTCAATAAGACTTGCATACACAATAGTTCCAAAAGATATAGTTATAAATAACAAAGTAACATTAAATAGTCTATTTAAGCGACTAAAAGATACTAAATATAATGGGCCCAGCTATCTCAGTGAATTTGCTATGTATAATGTATATAAAACAAATAATTTTAATGAGTTGCAGGAAAACATTAATTATTATTTAAGAAATACAAAACTATTAGTTAATTTTTTTAAATCTAAAAATATTACCACCTCATCTACAGTAAATTCACCATATGTATGGATAAAATGCAAAGATAATATGAATTCTTGGAACTTTTTTTATTACATGTTAGATAAATTTATGATACTTGGAACACCAGGTTCAGGTTTTGGAAAATCAGGAGAAGGACATTTTAGACTTACAGGATTTGGAACTTATGAAGACACAAAAGAAGCAATAGAAAGAATGTCTAAAGAGTTATAAAGAGCACCTCTTAAGTGCTCTTAAAATCTTCTCATATTTTGATTTTGAAAATTATTTCCAATATTATTTATACCATCTGAAACTGTAAATGATGTATATACCTCACCATTTATCAACAATTCATATGTCTCATTATTTTCAAATAAATTTGTCCCAATTATTATATTTTGATAGCTTTTTGATGGACTATAACTTATTATCTCCTCACCAGAAGAGTTAACTACAGATATAGCACCACTACTACTTGTATTTAAGTTTACATCTATACCATTAACAGATGAATCTTGACTTATTGACTGAGCCATTTGAGAACTTCCAACTGCAATTAATGTTCCTCCATTAACCAAAAACTCACCATCATAGTCTAAAGCTGAATTTCCTCCATCAGTTGGTCCATCAACATATACATTTCCAGAATTAATATATATACTTCCATTAGCATCTAATCCATCACCACCTGCATTTACATATATGTTACCACCATTTATTGTTAGATAACAATCACTATTATTAGAAAATGTATTTTGTCCTGGTCTTCCCATAAATGAAGATGAATCATTTCCACCTGCAATATTTATTCCATCATCACTTGAGACAATCTCTATATTGCCACTATCTATTGTGATTAAAGATGCTTCTATTCCCTCATAAGATTTTGTTATATTTATTTGGCTTTCATGTATATATATGCTATTATCTGCATGTACCCCATCATCACCAGATGAAATTTCAAAATTTCCTCCATTCATTTCTATATCACTATTACAGTGTATAGCATCATCTGCTGAGTCTATGTCAAATTCACCGTTTTGTATATTTATGCTATTTACAGATTTTATCCCTTTATAACTTCCTGTGTCTTCTTGAGTAACTGTATTATTCCATTGTCCTCTTATAAATATATCAGTTTGCTGACCAACTTTAGTAGAGTTTTGACTGCCTCCACCACTTATTATTTTAAAAGTACCATTTTCTATATTTATATAATTTTCAGCCTGTATACCATCATGTTCTGCTTCTATATTAAATATTCCATTTTCTATATTTATAAATCCTTTTTCACTATCATCTGAATTTGTGGATTTTACTCCATCATTTTGAGCATTAATTGTAAAAGTGCCATCATTAATCTCTACTGAATCTTTTCCTTTTATTCCATTATTCATTGAAACTATATTATATGTACCAGATACAATTTTTAAATCATCTTTTCCAACAATTGCATCTTGGTAATTTCCATAAACTTCCAAACTACCATAACCATTAAAGCATATATCATCTTTTGAATATATTGTAGAATCAGCTTCTGCGTCTGAATAAGTCTGACAGTCTGCTAATGTATTATTACTATCTTCATCTAGTGTTATTATAGTTCTATCACTTTGCTTTATATAAATTGCTGGCCCATCAGTACTTTTTATTGAAACATTATTTAATATAATTCTTACAACATCATCTTTTGATGAATCTACAACTATACTTCCATCTAATTGACCAGATAACACATATACTCCCTCTTTTGTAATTGTCGCCACATTATTGCTAATATTTATACTAGTATCTTCAGTAGAAATTTCATTA
The DNA here is from genome assembly GCA_944386635.1 of uncultured Clostridia bacterium. Lineage (GTDB taxonomy): Bacteria > Bacillota > Clostridia > TANB77 > CAG-465 > CAG-465. The sequence continues at coordinate 25,235 of CALXBV010000030.1, read as the reverse complement.
CCATCTAAATATATATATGAAGCTGTCTCTTTATCATATGAAGAATCATTTTCATCATAATTTTTTAGAGATGATACTGTACTTACATCCTCATCTAAATTATTTATATTTTTGACCATAATAATTATAATTACAACTATAATTATTAAAAAAACTATTATTTTAGCTACTTTTTTTGCATTCATTACAATTCATTTACTCCTTCTTCCAATTTGCAAAGTGAAACATTTAAATTTGCATTTATTATTCTTATTTTATCTAAAAATTCTTTTTCTTTCTTTTCATCCTTAATAGTAACCACATATGTTATCTCATACATACTTCCCATATTTATCGTTCTTACTTTTTCTACTATATTTTTATCTGTATACTCAACCATTATATCATTAAAAATAACTGTATAATCTAAATCTTCAGGAACAACTATTTTTAATCGTTTTTGTTCTTTCTTATTTTTGCCAAATCCTATCCTATAAAATAGGATCAATAAAATAGATACTATTATTGTAATAAATGTGGCAAATAAAATATGTCCCATTCCAAGAGCTAGTCCAATTGCCATAGCAAAAAATACACTTGTTATTTCTTTTGAGTTCCCTGGTATACTTCTAAATTTAATAAGACTAAAAGCTCCAAGGACTGCAACCGATGTTCCCAAATTTCCATTTACCATCATAATTACAACTTGAACTAAAATCGGTAAAATAGCAAGTGAAACAACAAAATTTTTACTATAATTACTAGTATACATATGCACACAAGCAATTATTAAGCCTAAAATAATAGCAGCAACTATACATTCTATTGAAACTCCAACACTTAAAGTTCCCGTTACATTTGATAAAACACTTTCAAACATTATATTATCTTCCTTTCTTACTATTTTTAATTATCATTTCTTTATAAATCTCTCCATATTTAGAAAACGAAACTGGATAAACTTTTAAAGAATTTAATATCTTAACTAACCATATTGGCATATTTTCACAAGATTTTATTTCCAAAATACATTTCTTGTCATTAAAAAAACTTTTCCCTGCATCTGCTAATATGAAATCTAAGTTATCTATTCTACTTCTTAAGTTAAAATCAAAAGTTAATCTTATATTAGTATTTTCCTTTAAATAAAATGATTTTCTATCATATGCTATCATTATTTTAGGAACTAAATTATATTTATTTAATGTATATCTTAATTCCTCAGTTATCTGCTTGCTATCATCACTTTGCAATTTTCCAGTCTTTAAGAATTCTTTATATTGAAGCAAATTTAATGATATTCTCCTTTTATATGTCACTCCATTATATTTTCTTTTTATTTCAAGAAAAATTAAATCATTATCATTTTTAGGCACATTATAACTCCTTAACCTTATTTTTTCCTTAAAGACTGGCTTTTGTATAGAATTTATAGCTAAATTATAACTATCAGTATCATAATATATATTTAAAATTTTACTATTTGGATATTTATCTTCACTAATTTTATTTTCTATTTTTTCCATTAATTCTAAATATTTATAATAATCTAATATATATTTTTCTTCTATTCTCTTAAAATACTTTTGATATTCCATGTTTCTCCTTTCTTTGAATAATTATAAAAAGTAATTGTGAATTAGTTATGCTAAAAAAGTAAAAAAAGCATGCCATTTTCGTGATAATAATGTATTAAAAAAGAGTTAGAATAATTTATTCTAACTCTTTAAAAATTAACATTTTATTTTAAATAATATTTTTTACAAATAAAAAACTATAGATTGTTAAAGTTTTCTAATATCTTATCTGCTAATTCATTATCCATAATTAAAACAACTAAATCGCCTTTACTTGCGACTTTTACATTTTGTCTATCTACTTCAACACAAACCCATTTTGCTGGATTAATATTTCCTTTAATTTTTTCTTTTACTGCATTTGCATCATTTTGAGAATTAAGTCTTAAAAGAACAACAGAATGAGCTATAGAACTCATTAAAGGCTCAGATGCTAATGCTTCTTTATATTCAATGTCTGAAGTACCTAGATAATATTCTGCATTTTCTGAAGTAACAACAGTATTTCCTAAATATGGTTTTTGATCATCAGGAATACCTTCATATAACTTGACCATTATGTCCTCTAATGAACCTTCTACATTTTCTTCGACGCTATTTTTATTTGTTAAACTAACTCCCACAACAACTGCAATAACTAAAACAATAAGAACTGCAATAATTATAAACAATTTATTTTTCATATCACACCTCCGCAAGCTATATTTTATCACACTAAATAGTTTTAGTAAATATTTGTCATAATTTTTCTATAAATGTTGAAAATATTTATATAGTATCATATAATTTTAATTATAAAAGAGGTTTTTTTATGAGGAATGGCACAAAAAGTTATTATAAAAAGAATAAAATCGTACATTTTATTTTAAGTATTTTGTGTATAATATTTTTAGCTTTTTTATTAATTTTTATACTTAATTATAAAAAATCAGATATATTAAATATAACTATTGATATTACATCATACGATATTTTAAAAGATTTTAATTTTACAAATCAAGATTTAATCCAAGCACAACTATATGAAGAGCCAATTGATCAATCTAATTCTACTACAAATACATTTTATGGAGACTGTGCTAATGAATTTATAAATGCTAGAGCAATGGTAATTGGAGACTCGACTGCTGAAGGATTATCTGCATATGGGATTTTAGATCCATCTAATGTAATATGGACAAGAGGACAAACAATTCAATATATGCCAGCAAGCATAGGTCCTGCTATAGAATATAATCCAGATGTACTTTTTTTATCATATGGAGCAAACGACTTACTAAGTTGGAATGGAAATGTAGATGGATATATAAATGCATATGCTAATACTTTAAATTATATTTCTTCTGTTTTACCAAACACTAGAATATGTGTAAACTCAATTTTACCAGTAAGTGAACAAGCAATGTCAAAAAACAGTGCATATACTTATCAAAATGAATTTAACACTAGGTTAAAAGAACTTTGTGATTCAAGAGGTATAACTTTTATTGATAACTCATTTATACTAAATAACAGTCCTGATGGAAGAGTATATGAAAGCGATGGTGTTCATCCAAGACCATTTTACTATAAACAATGGGCATATAATATGATTAATACTTCAGGAATATAAAAATAGAGAGGATTTCCCTCTCTATTTTAATGATCCGCTATCATTTATTACTAATGTACTATATAAAAACAATATATCCTGATTAATATTAAAATTTATATACTTTGAAATTAAATCAGTACTTATATATCTAATATCAATAAGTATTATTTTACTATAAGCTTCTGTAAATAATGGAGCTAAACTGCTACCAAAAGAATCTCTAAATATTATCAATTCTTTATCCGTTTTAGCATTACTATTTCTAATTTCAATAATTGGTGTTGCACCAGATAAAAACAAATCGTATTTATCCATAGATAAATTGGCTTTTTCTATATTATATATACTAGCCTCTTTATTCGTCTCATAATTATATGTAGTTGCTTGCTCTATGTAACTATTTGTCAAATAATATATTTGATCTGGTTCAATTTTTTTACCCAATTGCCCATAATACGTACCATAAAATTCATTAGTATATTTTTTCTCTTCAAATTCTTCATTCATTCTATCTAAAAATTCCATTTTATTTGCAATTTTATTTACCACTTTAGTTAAATTTTGCTGTTTCCAATGAGTATCAGTCTTATAATAATCTTCACTTGATAATTCGTTAAATATATTTATATATTTAATGTTTGAATTGATTGATTCCCTCATAATATTATCTAATGCTTTATAATCTAATTTTAGATATATAGAATTGTCATCTAAGAAATAATTTTTGTCTGGTATAATTGAATAGAAAACATTAAATTCATTATTTAAATATTTATTATAAATATTATTTATCTTATCTGCTACATTTAAAACTGATTTTTCATCTAATGGATATTCAATCTTATATATACTATTATCAGCAATAAAAAGTCCATTATTATCTTTTTGTCTTAATATATCTAATTTAACAAATGTTTTTATACTTCTAAACTCGTCTCTTAAAGGAAATTGATCCATAGCATATTCCTCTATTTCATCTGTTAAATTACCATTAAATACATTTTCAATATTAATGTCAGGAAACTGAGCTAATTTTCTTCTCTCTGAATAAGATATATCTTTATCTTTTAAAATCAGATTTATTACTAAAACTCCAACTATAGTTATTAAAAACAATATAGATACAACAACATCTTTTACTTTATCATTCATAACTGTCTACCTCCTAAAATCTAAAGTATAAAAATGGATTAAATGATCCATCTACCAGATAACTAACACATACTATCAACAGTAGAGATAAAGTCATAGGCTCTAATATATTTATAGCTCTTGGATATTTTTGCTTTAATTTTAAAATAATGTTTTTCATAATTGGTGTAGATGCCAAAATACCTATAATAAATATAGACGCATAATTTAACAAATAATAAATACTCTCTTTATTTACAATTTTTTCTACTCCAATTCCAAATAACCCACCTATACACTCTTTAATTTGTGACACTCCACTTACACTAAATATTACAAAACCTATGATTACAACAAACATAACATATATTCTTGATATAAATGACGGTATTTTATCTAAAATCTTTAATAATCCTATCTTTTCTATTACAAGTAATAAACCATATAATAGTCCCCATAAAATAAAGTTCCATGCTGCACCATGCCAAAGTCCTGTTAAAAGCCAAACAATTAAAATATTTCTTAGCCATTTTATTTTACTAACTCTATTTCCACCTAAAGGAATATATACATAATCTCTAAACCAAGTCCCAAGTGTTATATGCCATCTTCTCCAAAATTCGGTAACACTTTTAGAAATATATGGATAATTGAAGTTTTCAGGAAAATTGAATCCAAACATTTTTCCAAGTCCTATTGCCATATCTGAATATCCGGAAAAATCAAAATAAATTTGTAATGTTATAGCTATAGCATATATCCAATAAAATAATACAGTTTTTTCAGAAACAGTACTAAAGTTATTTACTAAGTCTCCTAAAACATCGGCAACAAGTATTTTTTTAGCTAAGCCAATTATAAATCTTCTTACGCCAAATAAAAAAATAGAAAAAGTATATTTTCTCTCATCTAACTCTTTTTCAATCGTAGAATACCTAACTATTGGTCCAGCCATTAATTGAGGAAACATTGATACATATGTTGCGAGCTTCAAAAAGCTTCTTTGCACTTCTACCTTTCCTGCATAAACATCTACTATATAACTTATCATCTTAAAAGTATAAAAAGAAATGCCTATTGGTAAAGCCAAATTTAATAAGTCAAATTTACCATTAAAAATTGTATTTATATTTTCAATTATAAAATCTGTATATTTAAAAAATATTAAAAATGATAAACTAATTATTATTGAAGAAACCAAAAACTTCTTTTTATGTTTTTTATATTTATCCATTAATAATCCATGTATATAAGTAGATAATATTGATATTATCATTAAAATTCCATATTTAGGCTCTCCAATAAAATAAAAAAATAAAGATGATATAAATAATATAAGATTTTTCATCTTATTAGGAACGATATAATATATTATTAAAACAATTGGTAAAAAATAAAATAAAAACGTTAAACTTGAAAATATCATAAATCCTCCTATAATAACTAAAAAAGCAGTTATAATTACATTGCCAAAAAAAGATGATCCTAAACGTATAATATATACATAAAGGTATCATCTAATTATTAGTTTATATTTACTTTTTCTTTGTTAACAGCTGCTTTCTTTGTTACTTTCTTTTTAGTAGTATTATTTTTCACAGCAGATTTTTTAGTTGAAGCTTTTTCAGTACCTTTTTTCTTTTGTATACTCTTATCTCCATCTTTTTCTACTTCACTATTAGCATTATTTTCACCTTTTTGTAATTCAACTAATTTATTGTATATATTAGCAATCTCTTCATCATTTGTCATTGCATAATCATTTTCAAGCAAAATTTTTGCTTGATCTATCAATCCATCGCTAATCAAGTCAGATGCTATCTCTCTTTCTGCTTTAACTATCTTATTATTTACTCCAATTAGAACATCATTATCTTGAGCAAGATTTAATATGTCATCAGCACTCATATCCTTTAAAGTAGGATCTAATTTTTCAAAAGCGTCTATTAAATTTGCTACACTATCGTTAATATAATAACTATAGCTCAATCTATACATAGCATAAGCAGATTTTATATCTTTAAGCTCATTAAACATATACCCATATTTATTATAACAATCAGCTATATCTTGTGGTGTATATGAAATCATTTGCAATAGCTTAACGTTTTCTAAATATTTCACTATTTCCTTCTTAGAAAAATATATATCTAATTTTCTTTCTCTAGCTTCACGACTCAAAAAATTCCAATATATAGCTCTATCTAGCGCTTCCATAGCAGCCGCTTTTCTCTTTTTCTTAAGTAGTAAATCCGCATAAATTATATATATAGTATCATTTGAGTATGGAGTTTTTCTTACTTCCTTTTCTCCTGCAAATATCTTTGTAAATAACATTTTCTCCAACTCAGATTTAAAACTACAATATAATATATTTTCATCACTTTTTGTAAGAGCTTCTATCTTAGGAATAATGTTTTCTATACTTTTTAATGCTTCATCATCACTTTCTTGTTCCATATGCTCAAATAGTTCATCTATCATATTATCTATTTCTTGTTGCTCTTTTGGTTCTTGTTTTAAATCATTACTTTCTACTTTATCTTCCTTTATTCTTTCATTTTCCTTAATTTTATTTTTTTCTTGATTATTTACCTCTTCTATTACTATATTTATTGCATTGATTGTTGCTTTAGCATCTTCAATAGCTTGACTTTCTTGATTATATAAAGAATTTAAGAACTCTATATCTTTATCGTAATCTCCTGTTAAATTTTTCTTAATTACTTGAATTTTCTCTTCCATACTAACTACCAACACTCTTTCATAAATATAATCTCTATATCTTGATTTTATCATATGCAAAAATAAAAAGAAATATTTTTAATAAAATATTTCCTCTTTTTAATATATATATGACATTTATATTAAATTTATATTTCTAGTTTAGCCGCTATAAGACTAGATATAAATTTTAATAATTCATACTCTTTATCTTTGACCGTCTTATTTACATCATCACTAAACAATATTACAGATCCTATACTCTTAGAATCTGCTATTAAAGGAACTATAACCTTAGGATAAAGATTTTCATCTGTTTTTAATATTTTAATATCTGTGGCTAAGTTTACATTATATATCATTCTTTTATTGATTATATCAATTAATTTTTCGGATATTTCTTCTCCAACAAACAATGACGTATTTTTTCCTTTACAAACTGTTACTTTATCTTTATCTGTAAACATTACTTTAAAATCAGTTTCTTTATTTAAAATAGTAGCATATATTAAGCAATCTTTTTTTAAATCTTTCATAGTTGAATATTTTCTAAGTAAAATAGTTTCATCATTATCCAAAAATATTTCTAACTCATCATTTTCTCTTATTTTTAGCTTCCTTCTAATTTCTTTAGGAAGTACTATTCTTCCTAAGTTATCTATTTTTTTTATTATTCCAGTAGAATACATATTACCACCTCAAACAACTAATCTTATTGTTTGAAAAAATGTAAAAAAATATACTCACTTATTATTTTTTTTATTATCATATAATAAATTTATTAGCTTTTCTTTAAGTCCTGTTTTTCTATTTCTAGAATCTAAGTTATCTACCATATAATTTACTACATTTCTATTTCCAATTATTACAAGCATTTTTTTAGCCCTTGTCATAGCAGTGTATAACAAATTTCTTGTTAATAATTTCTTATATCCGGTAAATATAGGAAGAATAACATAATCAAATTCACTTCCTTGTGACTTATGAATTGTTATTGCATATGAATGTTCTAACTGATCTAATTCATCAAAATCATACTCCACTAATCTGTTATCATCAAACTCAACATACAATTTTTCTGATTGGATATCTATAGACTTTATATATCCAATATCTCCGTTATATATTCCTTCAAAAAACTTTCCTTCTATAGAATATTTTTTATCATAATTGTTTACAATTTGCATTACCTTATCATTTTCTCTAAATATCTTAGATGCGTATTCTATTTGATTTTTTTTGTCACTTTTAGGATTTAATATCTTTTGAATTTTCTCATTTAGTTCCACAGTTCCAAGTTCTGTTTTTTTCATTGGCGTAAGTATCTGTAAATCTCGTAATATATCTAAATCTGCAAAAGTAGCAAGTCTATATGATACTAATGATTCTATTTGATCTATAGTTTGTTCAATACTTGTAGTAGGTATAAAAAATAGATCTGTGTCTTTATTTTTAAATTGTGGATATAAACCATCATTGACTCTATGGGCATTTACTATTATATCACTTTGTGCACTTTGCCTATAGATTTGCTTAAGCTCAACTGTAGGTACAACATCCGAAGATATTATATCTTTAAGTATATTTCCAGGTCCAACAGATGGTAACTGATTTACATCTCCAACTATGATTAACTGAGTATTAGGCTTTATTCCTTTTACTAAATTATTCATCATCATAAGATCTATCATAGAAGCTTCATCTATAATTACAACCTCTTCTTCTACTTGCTTTACTTTATACTCATAAAACATATCAATATCGTTATCATCCACTTTTGATATTTCAAGAAGTCTATGTAGTGTCTTTGCCTCTTTACCAGTAGTCTGCGTAATACGTTTAGCTGCCCTTCCAGTAGGAGCACATAACACATAATTCTTCTTTTTTTCTTCTAATATATCTATTATACACTTTATTATTGTAGTTTTACCTGTACCTGGTCCACCTGTAACAACTGATATCATATTATTTAAACATACATCAACAGCTTTCTGCTGCTCCAAAGATAGTTTTATATTAGCTTCCTTATTAACCTTTTCTATTAGTTTCTTAGTATCTATCTTTTCAACACTAAGTCTTGTATGCTCTATTATACATTTTGCTATATTTTCTTCAGCAAGATACATACTTTGTCTAAATACATACTCTTTCATATCTATTTTATCTATAAAAAGCTTTTCAGCCAATACAAGTCTTGTAATTGCTTGAGATATATCCGCATCATCAACTTGTAGAAGTTCTTCACAATAACTTACTAAATTTTCTTTTTCAACACATGTATGTCCAAACTCGGTAATTCTATTTATTGCATAAATAATGCCATTATCTAATCTTTCCTCATTATTTAATGCAATTCCCATCTTTTTCCCAATTTCATCTACCACTTTAAAATCTAATGATTTTATAAATCCGAGTAAACTATATGGATTTGCTTTTACAATATCTATAGTATCTTTTCCTACAGCCTGATAAATTCTATTAGCTATTACAGTAGATATTTGAAACTGACTCAAAAATTCAATTGTATTCCATTTTTCCCATTCGGAATTAAAAAATTCATTTAGCCTTTCAATCTTATCTGCATTTAACCCTTTTATACCATATAATTTATCCATAGAGAATCTAATAACGTTTACAGTATCATCTCCAAATGCATCTACTATATTCTTCGCCGTTTTTTTACCAATACCTGCAATGTTATCAGCTATATAAGATATAAGTGCAGAAGTAGTCTGAGGTAATACCTTTTTATATGATACAAATTTAAATTGCTCACCATAAACTCTATGTACTGTCATTTCTCCTTCAAGTTCTAGCTCGTCCTCTACTTCTATTTCATCTGTTTCTCCTACACATGTAATATAGTCATTATCTTTTTTTAATAATAAAACTGTCCAGTTATTTGTCTCATTTTTAAAAATTATAGTTGCAACCTTTCCAATTATCTTCATAGTAGCCAGCCTTTCAAATATAATTATTATATTATAATATAAATAAAATTTCAAGCACATATGTTTTTATTTATGTCTACTTAGCAGTATATTTGACTTTTAAAATCATATTTGATATAATCTCTACGGGAGGTAAAAATGACAAAATTTTTTGAACAATTAAGTAATGATGAAAAACAAAAATATATTAAAGAAATTAAAAAAACTATAGATACAGATTACTATCATAAAATAATAAATTTCTTTGAAAAAAATACATTATATATAACAAATATAAAAACAAATCCAATAAGTATAAAAAATAAAGAAAGTATAATAATACTAGACAATTCAGATGATAAGTGGTTTTTTTTATGTATAGATGGTAAACTTGCACTTATAAATAGAAAAAATATAATTATACATACAGATATATTTAGTTATAAAAAAAGAGATCTATCTTTTAATAAAACCTATAAAATAAAAAAAGCTGATTACTTAATAGAAAATGTACAAAATATTGGAGCTAATTTATCCCTAAGTATTAAAAATTACAATGGAAAAATTGGCAAAAATAGATGGAACTGTGAAATAAATGAGATTAGTGAGATGACTCTATCTAGTTCAAAAGATAATAACCTTAGTGGTTACACATATAATGGTGAATACTTTTCTTTATGTAATATTGGAAAAAATTGTGAAAGAAAAAAAGAAATATTGATTTAAAAGGTACATTGTATATATATAAATGTACCTTTCTTTTTTATTTTAGCTCATACATTTTAAGTTGTGCATTCTTATGACCAATATCAAAAATATCCCCTCTTTTAGGAAATCCATTAAAATATGTATTTATAATTCTACAAATTCCATTATGTGTAACTATTAGAATATTTTTATTCTTATATTTTTCTTTTATTTCATCTAGGAACTCATAAACTCTATTTTCACATTCCTCTATAGTTTCACTATCTTTATATTTATCTTTTCCGAGTGTCCAATAAGCTCTGTAGTCAAAATCATCTACATTCATTCCCTCTGCACTTCCAGCATTTCTTTCCACCAGTCTATCATCATATATTACAGGCTTATTTTTAGTATTAACAATTTCTAATGTATGTTTTGTTCTTTTTTTTGGTGAACAAAATACTAAGTCATAATTCAAATTCTCAACTAGCTTTTGTGCATTTCTACATTGATCTACTCCTATTTCATTCAAATCTATATCTGTAACAGATAGTAATTTTTTTTGAACATTCCAATCTGTAAGCCCATGTCTTAATACATATATATACATATCTTATCCTCCTAACATAAATTATTTTAGCATAAATATATATAATTAACAATTATATTATAATTAAATATAATATTTTATTTTATTTTTAATATAATTAATTAAGGTGATAAAATGTATTATATTATAACAAAAAAGAACTTAATTTTATCTTTAATGGTTGTTGTTTTAATATCTACTTTTGCAATATCTTGTATTGTATTTGCATCATCTAATACATCATGGGGACTATCCTTTAGTACTGCAAACGAACCTCCAAGAGGAAATGCTACACAAGAAGAATTACTTAAATATGATGCATATTTTATGGGAGATACATCAAAAAAAGAAATATACCTTACTTTTGACGTAGGATATGAAGCAGGATATACAGAAAGTATATTAGATACATTAAAAAAGCATAATGTAAAAGCAGCTTTTTTTGTAGTAGGAAACTATTTTTCTTCAAACCCAGATACTATTAAAAGAATGTGTGATGAAGGGCATATTGTTGCAAATCACACAAAAACACATCCAGACATGTCAAAAATGTCTACTTTAGAAGATTTTAAAGCACAAGTTGAGCCACTAGAAGAACAATATAAACAAATAACTGGTCAAGAAATGCAAAAATTCTACAGACCACCACAAGGAATATACAACACTCAAAATTTACAAGATGCACAAAGTCTTGGATATAAAACTATATTTTGGTCAGTTGCTTATGTAGATTGGGAAAGAGACAATCAGCCATCACATGAGAAAGCTTTATCTACTCTACTCAATAGAGTTCATAATGGAGCAATAATACTTCTTCATTCAACATCTAAAACTAATATGGAAATATTAGATGAATTTTTAACTACATTAGAAAACCAGGGATATACCTTTAACACATTAGATCAACTATGCTAATAAAATCTAAATTTCTAAAGAACTTTTTACTACTTACAACTTCTACTCTTATTATTAATGTAGTTGAAATGATTACTAATATATATATTACTAATAAAATTGGAACAACTGTTCTTGGATCTTATTCGCTAATTATGAATTTATTTAATTTTTTAGTTACTGTATCATTATTTGGTATTCCACTTGCAATAACTAAAATAGTATCAGAAAATGATATTTTAAATAACGACTCAAAAATAGCTTGTTCTTCAAAAATAGCTTGCAAATTTTGTGCTCTTATCTCTATTAGTGTATGTATATTCACAATTATATTTAAAAATAAACTTGTATCAATATTTTTAAATAATATTATTGATTCTAATATAATAATAATACTCGCATTATCATTACCATTCATGGCTCTAACATCATGCTTTTGTGGATATTTTAATGCATTAAGAAAAGTAAATAAACCTGTTATTTATGAGTTTTTAACTCATGTAGTTAAATCATTTTCAATAGTCATACTATTATATATAAATTTTCCTACATATAATAGTCTAGCACTAAGCATATTTTTATCTGAATTTATATCCTTTCTTTATGCATTTATATTATACAAAAAAGATGTAAAATCATACAAAATAAATAAAAATGAAAATAAAATAAAAATAATAAAAAATATATTTAGAATATCTGCACCAATATCTTTTACATCTTTTGTAAGATCTGGTCTTTCAACACTAAAACATACTTTAATACCTATTCGTCTTCAAGCATTTGGATATTCATATGAGTATGCTCTATCTAGATATGGTATAATTCACGGGATATCTTTACCGTTTATACTAATGCCAAGTATCTTTATAAATAGCTTTTCATCACTTATATTACCAGAATACTCAAGATACTTTGCCTCTAATAATATAAAAAAAATACAGGATATAACTCAAAAAATATTTAAAATAACATTGCTTGCATCTTTATATATTTCATTTGTAATATATATATCGGCTGATGTTATATGCTTTAAATTATATAACGATCATGAAGTGGCTTATTATGTTAAAATATTAACTCCAATTATTTGTATAATGTACCTAGATTTTATAGTAGACAGTATGTTAAAGGGACTAGATCTTCAAGTTAGTGTAATGAAAATAAATATAATTGACCTGATAATATCAATCACACTAATATATTTTGGTATTCCATTTTTAGGTACATTTGGCTATATTCTTGTTTTATATACAAGCGAATATATAAACGGTCTAATGAGTATAAATAAAATATTAAAAAAGGCAAATATATCATTTAAATATTTAGAATGGGTAATAAAGCCGCTTATATGTTTATTTACAGCATTTTGTATAATAAATTTAACACCTATAAAAATCGTCAATTTTTCATCATTAATAATTACACTATTTTTATTTACTATAATATTTATTTTTTTAACCAGTTTAATAAATTTATCTATAAAAAATAAGTCTTAATATGTATACATACATATTAAGACTTTAGTTTATAAATTATTTTTAAATCTGTTCATAATAATTGCTGCATCTACTGAATTTATAACTTTATCATAGTTCATATCAATATTATAAAGATCATCATTTGTAAAATTGTTGTTTTTAAATTTATTCATAACAATTGCTGCATCTACTGCATTTACATTCATATCTCCATCCGCATCACCAAGTAACGTAGATATTACCTTGTCCATAGGCCAGTTATTTTCTTGTATATATCCTTCGGATTTATTAGGTACTCTTATTTTTAGAGATCTACATCTATAAAAAGTATTTTCTGTAATAACTGGTGCATTTTTACTATTAAAAATTATCAGGTCGATACCAGTATTTGCAAAGGCATTAGAACCAATATATTCTATACTTTCAGGAATGTTCATATACGTATCTTCTAAACTTCTACAATTTTCATATGCATTATCACCAATACGTTTTATATTATTATTATAGCTTATATCATTTAAATTGGTGCAACCATAAAAACACTTATTACCAATTTCTTCTAAATCATCTCCAAACTCTATTCTCACCATACTAGTACAACCTGAAAAAGCTTCATCTCCAATATACTTTATTGAATCAGGAAGACTTATTTGACCTGCAATCTGCTTTAAATCTTTAAAAGCTCCATCACCTATTCTAGTTATAATCTTTCCATCTACTTCACCAGGAATAATATTAGTATACACACCACTATCATATGATACTATAGTATATGTATTACTTCCATCATCATTCTTTTCAATCACATAGTTTTCTATTATTCGCTTTTCTTCTTCACTATATTCTTCTTCACTAGCCATATATATATTTAATGGTAAAAAGGCAATACTTATTATTAGCAAAACTACTAGAGTTTTCTTTATTCTCATAATATTCTCCTCCTTATTTATTATTTTTATATATATCCATAATTATAGCAGAATCAAGCACATTTATATTCTTATCATTATTTACATCTGCTAAAATTCTAAGCAAAGTATCTGTAGAATTATTCTTATATATATTCATTGCCATGGCAGCATCTATAGAATTCACATGTCCATCTTGATTAACATCACCTATATTATATTCATTATTGCTTACTACTATATACAAATCTGATTGTATATCTCCATAAGAAGCTGTTATAATTGTTTCTCCTTCGGCCAATGCAACTAAATGTCCGTTATTATCTATTGTAGCAACATTTTTATTTGAAGAAGAAAAGTTTATTTCAGCCTCATCTGCCCCATAAATATAAAACTGATATGGTATATTCATTTCTTCTTCTGGTTTTATAATATATCCTATTTTTTCAAATGATATACTATCATTTTCTACAATTTCAATGTTAATAGTATCTGAAGCATTCTTATAATTTGCTGTAATATTAGCTTTACCAGTACTTACTTGAATAGGAGTATTATCCTCTATTTTTACAACAGATGGATTATCACTTAAAAGCTCAATATCATCTTCATTTGCACCATCGTTAAAATAGAAATTGATTGGCAAATCTATCTTTTCATTTTTATCATATCTTATTAGCATATAGTCTGACTCAAAACTTATCGTATCAGGAGCTACTACATTTAAGGATATTGTGTCCATTGCTTCTCCACATATTGCAGTTATTATTGTTTCTCCTTGTGACAAAATACTTAATATACCATTTTCGACAGTTGCAACATTCTCATTAGACGATTTCCATATAATTTCATTTTCTAAAGTATCATATGAATACCAATCATATGCTAATTCATATCCACTTTGCATTGTGTCTAATTGTATGATATCTTCTTTAAATTCTATTTTATCAGGCTTTACAACATGAACATTAACACTTGATGAAACATCTTTATATTTAGCAGTTATCACGGTATCACCATCAAGTCTTGCTGTAATTTTACCATTATTTACCCTTGCAACGTTTGTATTAGATGATTTCCATATTATATCTTCACCTGTAGCCCCATCATTAAAATAATATCCATAAGTTATATCTAAAGTCTTTCCAACTTGTATTATTAAATCTGTCGCTTGAATATCTAAAGTATTTTTCTTTAATACAGTTATTTCTATAGTATCAATCGCTTCTTGATAACTTGCTGTAATTGTAACTACACCATCACTAACAGCTGTTACTTTTCCATTATTATCTACTGTAGCAACCTCTTTATTAGATGAAGTCCATGCAATATCTTCATTTGTAGCCCCATTTAATAAATGATAATCATAATCCAAATTATACGTATCTTCAACTACCATACTCATTGTATCATTTACTATACTTATTTTATTTTCATCTTTCCATACATATACCTTTATAGTAGCTGTTGCATTTTTACAACTTGCTGTAATTATTGCTTCTCCCTTTTCTATAGCTGTTATGTTGCCATTACTATCCACTACAGCTACACTATCATCTGAAGAAGTCCATTTTATATCACTATTAGCCAAACCTTCTTCAAATTCATATGTATATTCTATTTGCTCTTGATGTCCTTTTTCTATTGTTGTCTCACTCTTTGCAAAATAAATATTATTTTTAGAAATATATTTTGCATATAAATTACAATCATTCATAATAATATCATTAAAGCTATATTCTGTATTGTACGAATTATCATAGTACCATCCAGTAAATTCATATCCATCTTTTTGTGGTGCATCAAATTCGTCTATATTTAGTCCATAGCTATCTAAAATAAATGATCCATACACTTTACCATCTATAATAAAATTAACAACTGGTGTTTCTGTGTAGACTCTTACATCCTTACCCTCTAGTGCACTTTCAAATCCTAATTTATCATTTAAATGGTAATATGTTATATTAGGCTTTATAAATGTATTTTTATTAATTGTAGGTAAATTTCCTTTAAATACTACTCCTTTTGCATTTTCTGCATCATAGAAGGCACTTTCTCCAATTTTTTCTACATTTTTTCCGATAACAATATATCCGTCTAAGTTACCACAATGAAAAAAAGCTGCATCTCCTATTGTATTTACACTATCTGGTATTATTAAGTTTCCTTTTAATGAAATCAGATTATCAAAAGCCCAATTTCCTATAATTTCTACACCATTTCCTAAGTTCAAATTTATAACATTTGTACAATAATAAAAAGCCATATCATCTATTGTTATAACACTATTAGGAATTGTAATATCTTCTAGTCCTATACAATATGCAAAGCAAAAACTTGGAATATTAGTTATTCCTTCATTTAATTTTATAGTTTTTAAGCTCTTACATCCATAAAAAGCATATTGTCCTATATTTTCTAAGGTAGTTGGAAATACTAAATTAGCATCTAAAGAACTACAATTAAAAAAAGCATAATCTCCAATCTCTTTTAAATTATCTGGTAATTTTAAAGGTCCTTTTAGCTCATTGCATTCATATAATGCATAATCTCCAATAGTTACAACAGTTTCTGGTATTTGAATAGAATCTGATTTTTTATCCACACATTTTACTAATTTTGTTTTTGCTTTATTATATACTACTCCATCTTCTTCAACATAATACTTATTATTTGATGATATATTTATATTTTTTAACGAATCCATTTCATAAAAACAACCTATTCCTAAGTCTATTACTGATTCTGGTATATTTATATCTGTAACATTAGTACATGTAAAAAAAGAATAATCACAAATATAAATAGTAGAACTATTTACATTTACTACTCCTTTTTTTCCAGGAGGACAAACAACTAAATATGTGTAATCTTTACTATATAATATTCCATCTTCTGATGCATACACCTGATTGTTAGTTGATACTTCTATTTCTTCAAGTTTTCTACAACCCCTAAATGCATCATCATATATAGATATAATACCTTCTGGTATAACAATTTTTCTAACATTTGGTGAAAATGCAAATGTTTCAGTATATATTCCTACTACATTATATCCATCTAACTTTGATGGAACATAGACTGTATCTTCATTTCCATGATATTCCACTAAATACAGTCCCGATGTATCCTTAATATATACATAGTCTCCAGATGTTATAGTCTGTGATGGTGCTTGATTTCCGTATTCATCATCATCACCAGTATCTGGTAAAACTTCAATACCAGAATTTCCTAATCCTCCATCATATGTTTGCGCTTGTGCATTAATGCTAAATACACTTAAAACAAAAAAACAAACAAAAGAAATAAAAAACTTTTTAAATAATTTCATACTCATACCTCTACTAAGAATAATTGTATACTAACTAGTAAAAATAATCAACAAAATTATACAAAAAAGTAGATATATAAATATATATCTACTTATTCATCTAATTTTAATACTGTAATAAAGGCATCTTGTGGAAGTTCTACTATGCCAACTTTTCTCATTTTCTTTTTACCCTCTTTTTGCTTTTCTAGTAATTTTTTCTTCCTAGTTATATCCCCGCCATAGCATTTAGCTAAAACATCTTTTCTCATTGCTTTTACTGTTTCTCTTGCAATAACTTTTCCACCGATAGCAGCTTGAATTGGAATTTCAAACAACTGTCTTGGTATTATTTCTTTTAATTTTTCAACCATTTTTCTACCTCTAGACTCAGCATTTTGCCTATTGACAATAAAAGACAAAGCATCAACTATTTGGCCATTTAAAAGAATATCCAATTTAACTAGATTAGATCTTTTATAATTACTAACTTCATAATCAAAAGACGCATATCCCCTTGTTCGAGATTTTAAACTATTGAAAAAATCATATATTATTTCATTTAATGGCATATTATACTCTAACATAACGCGATTTTCATCTATATATTTCATGTTTATATATTCTCCTCTACGTTGCTGGCATAATTCCATTACATTTCCCACATATTCTTTTGGAGTTATTATTTCTGTTTTTGCTATTGGCTCTTCTATATAGCTTATCTCTTGAGGAGAAGGTAAATCTGACGGATTGTATAGCTCTAATACTTCTCCATTTGTTTTATACACTTTATATATAACTGATGGAGCTGTAGTTATAATATCTAAATTGTATTCTCTTTCAAGACGCTCTACTATTATCTCCATATGTAAAAGTCCTAAAAATCCACATCTAACTCCATGCCCTAAAGCAGATGATGATTCTAATTCATATTGTAATGATGCATCATTTAATTTTAATTTATTAATAGCCTCTTTAAGTTCCTCATAGTCAGATCCATCTGCTGGAAATATTCCTGCATATACCATAGATTTTACTTCTTTGTACCCATGTAAAGGTTTATCTGCCATGTTATCTTTTGTTGTAATAGTATCTCCAACTCTTATATCAGATAAATTTTTTATACTTGCAGCGATAAAGCCAACCTCACCAGCGCATAATCTTTCTGATTTAACATATCCGCCTGGTTTGAAATATCCGATATTTACAACATCATATTCTTTTCCATTAGACATTGTAATAATTTTATCTCCCATGCTTACTACTCCATCCATAACTCTTACAAAAGCTATAGCTCCTTCATAATTATCATATACAGAATCAAATATCAAACATTTTGTAGGAGCATTATCATCACCTTTAGGCGCTGGAATCTTAGATACAATTTGTTCTAAAACTTCCTCTACATTTAATCCTGTTTTGGCAGATATACAAGGTATTCCTTCAGTATCAAGACCTATTATATCCTCTATTTCTTTTTTTACTTCGTCTACTCTGGCATTAGGTAAATCTATTTTATTTATAACCGGTAATATTTCTAAATTATTATCTAATGCTAAATACACATTAGCTAAAGTTTGTGCCTCAACTCCTTGAGCTGCATCTACTACAAGTACAGCTCCCTCACATGCAGCTAAACTTCTTGATACCTCATAATTAAAGTCTACATGTCCTGGAGTATCAATAAGATTTAGAATATACTCTTTGCCATCCTTTGCTTTATACTTCATTCTGACAGCTTGAGATTTTATTGTTATTCCTCTTTCTCTTTCAATATCCATATTATCTAGTAACTGATCTTGCATCTTCCTGCTATCTACTGAACCTGTTAGTTGTAATAATCTATCTGCAAGTGTAGACTTACCATGATCTATATGTGCTATTATACTAAAATTTCTAATATTCTCTTTATTTACCATATTTATTCCTTCCATATACTAATAAATTATACCAAAAAAAAGTCATATATTCAATATATTTTATATGACCAAATATTTAAAATATATAAGTTTTATGATATAATTATTATGTTATTTTGGAGGTTAAAATGTATATATTAAATGATTATGTAAAAATAAATAACACAAATATAGAAGGAAGAATTATAAAGATAGAAAATAAAAAAATAATAGTTTTTGCTAACGATAAATATATAAAAACTGACATTTCAAATATCACTAAAATTAAACCTAAGCAAACAAAAAATACATCTACAAACATAAATTTAAAAATTTATTCTCCTCCAATAGATGAAATTATGTTAAGACACCAAACAGTAGATGAAGCTCTTGAAAATTTAGATAAATTTATAGATAATGCTATATGTAATAATGTAAAGATAGTTAAAATTATACACGGAAAAAGAGGAGGAATATTAAGAAAAGAGGTTCATAAATATTTAGAAAATAGCCCTTATGTAAAAGAGCATAGACTTGGCGGATACTATGAAGGAAGCTACGGAGTAACTATTGCATTTTTAAAATAAAAAATCCCAAAAATATTGGGATTTTTTTATTTTTTAAGTTTAATAATGATAATAATAATTTTTATAATAATATTTATTAATTTTAATTATAAAATTACTATATAATAATTATATTATATTTAATAATAGTAATCATCTATTAATATTATCCATTTTAATATAAATAAATATACATATATTAATCTATTAAACTATTCTCATAGCTTAACCAAACCACTTTAAACTAATATATATATATTTAATATATATTAATTAGTAACAAATTATATAATAATTTAATAAAATCAATGATTATGATAAATTAATTTATAATCTGATACTATTATCTAGCCTATGATATCCTTCCTATCTCTAATTCAGGATATTTTATTTAAAATTTAGGACATTAACTGTTACGCTTGCAGATGAAGTAGAACCATTCTCGCCTGTCACTTTAAGTGTAATAACAGTAGCTTCATCCTTTACTGTATTGATTGTTATACATCCATCATTAAAAGTATAATCTAGTCCTTCTAGTCCTTCAACACTTTTTACATCTCCTGTAACTTTAAATTGTACAGTGTCTCCAGCATAGGCTGTATTTCCATCAATAGAAGTTATTTTTACATCTTCTTTTGGAAGCTCATCTTTAATATTAGTATCTTCCTCTTCTTTAGAAGGTGTTTGATCTGGAACTTGAGTATCATCATCTGGCTTTTGTTGTGGAACCTCTACATCATCATTATTTCCAGTATTCTCTTCAGTATCATCTACTTGTTCCTTATCATTATTTTCTTCACCTTCTATTGGTGGTGTATTTTGATCTCCTTCAAATTTATCATCATCATTATTATTATCTGCTTCTTCATCATCAGATGGAGAATATACATTTTCATCTTTTGGTGGAAGCATTTCTTCCCAATTCTCATCTTTAGATCCGTTAGTTCCGTTAGTTTCATCTTTCTCTTCTTCTGTTGGTATATCTGTAACAGAATCAACTCCTTCATTTTCTTCTGTTACATCCTTACCAGTTGTATCAATAGGATCATCTGGCTGTGTAGATTCTCCAACGAACTCAGTTTTATCAGATCCAGTAGTTTCTGTCTTAGAACCAGTTGCCATACTATCAGTATTGGTATTAGTATTAGAAGTAATTCCTCCATATGACACATTTGTTATTTTATCTTTTGGATTCTTTACAGTTCCATACTTTCCACTACTAGATGATTTTTTAGTTGTAGTAGTTTGATTTTCTTCTTGCTTTTGCTCTTCTTCTTCTTTTTCTTCATTATTTTGATCATCTTGATCTTGTTGAGCATCCTGCACTTGTGTTGGTATATCCGCATAGTCTTGAGGTGCTTCTTCAGGCTTATTATTGTTGCATACAGCTAATGTTACTACTATTACTAACATTATTATCGCTGTTATTACTTTTCCTAAGCCTTTAAATACTTTTGAAAAAAGTATTAAAAATCCTACTAAAAGAATTTGTAACATAAATAAAAGTACAATAGCATTAGTTATAAAAGCTGAGCATATCATAGTTATTACATTAGCTAATATCAAACTAATAACTAAACTTTTAGTAGTTACTAAGTCTTGTAAAAACTTTGAGTTATTCATATTTCTCCCTCCTAACATTTTTATTTCAGAAAAAAAGCATGAATATTTTAAATTTATCAATAAAATTTTATTGATTCAATCATAAGCTAGATAAATTTATTTAGCATTCACCTTTTTCATACATATAAGATTATAGCATAGGGAGTTACTTTTTGCAACACATTTTTAATATTTATGTAAAATTGATGTAATTATATTATCAAATAAAGCGTAAAAAAGCTATGTTGTACACATAGCCTCATTATTTTATTTTCTTTATTTCTATTATTATATTCTTAGATGTGACTTTTGCTAAAACATCTTCTAAGTATATAAAATAATTATTTATTGATCTTATACTTTCCTTATCAAAATCAATATTATTAGTATCAATTACAAAATACCATCTATTTTCATCTTCTTTAATATCTAAATTTATATCTTTATAACCTTTACTAGCAATTTGCTTTATAGTATTACACAATATAAATATTACATCATTTAATGGTCCACAAATATAAGTACCTTTTTTTATTTTCACGTTAATATTCAGATTTATATTATTTACCTTTATATATTCATCTAATATTAATTTTATAAGAGTTACTACATCATCATATTGCATTATTGATTCATTAGAAACATTCGTAGCATCAGACATTAATTGTAATAGCATATTAGCTTTTTGTAAAGCTTTATTATTTTTTTCGTACAAGTTTTCAAGCACATCTTTTTTCTCACCACTCCCAACTAATTTTTCATCTTCTGCAATCATTTTTATAACATCTAAACTTGCTCCAATAATTAATAAATTAGATTGTACTTGATGGGAAATACTATCTACCAAACTTGCAACTATATCTGATTTAAAATTTTGAAACTTAACTCTTTCTTCTTGGTATATCAAATGCAAATATCGCATTAACTCTAAATTTATATCATCTATATCCGTAATGTTTTGAATATTTAGTTCTGTTCTTATAGTCTTATTATATTTTCTTATCTTGTTACATACTGCAATTATTATTACCTTATCACTTTTATCTCTTATTTTTCTTAAAATATCAACACCACAATTTATTAAAATAACAATCTTTATCTTTTGTACATTTTTTATAAGTTCATCTAACTGCTCATATTCTTCTACATTAAAATTTTCATTTAATAATAAATCTACTACCTCTTTTAATATATCGATTTGCTCAGAAAAAATTGCAATTTTAGTATTTTTCTTTACATCATCATATATTATCATATATTCTACCTCACAATTTGATTATATAATAAATAAAAAAAATAATAAAGTATAATTTTTAATTTTATTATACTTTATTACAATAATTATATATTATTTTTGTAGTTATTCATTATTATAGCAGCATCAAGTGAATTAAGTACATTATCATTGTTCATATCTGCTATTTTTACATCCACTTGCATTGCGTTATTATTCTTAAATTTATTCATAACAATAGCTGCATCTACTGAATTTATTAATCCATCTTTGTTAATATCACCTTTTATGTATTCAATGCCACTAACATCTACTTTACAAATTGCATATATTGAATTATCAGATTTTAAATAACATATAATGTTACATACTCCATTATATATTGGAGTAACGTTTCCATTTCCATCAACAGTTGCTACAGATTGATCATCACTTCTAAATGCTATCTCATTATTATTTAAAATCGCCTCTTTAGGCAACACCTCTTGTATCTGTATATATTGTGAATTCATATCTGTAAACGTTAATTCATGTTTATCTAATATAATTTGAGTTACAGGTATTCTTTCATAAATTGGTATTAATTGACAATCATTATTAAAAACATAGTTATTATCTACTAATATACCATTTTCATCCTCAAAACCTATAAAATTATATCCTTTTTTTCCCATAAAAGAATTATATTTTTTATCTAAAGTATCATCTTTATCTACACCTATTGTATCAATAACTTGTCCATCTTCTACTATATCTATTTTTATTCTATCTTTCATATACATTATATTTAAATCTGTTAAATTTTGATCATTTGTTGCACCTTCTACAAAACCAGAATTAGAATATTGCCAAATTAAAGGCGAAATATTAGTTGAAGCTATAGTAACCTTATCTGAAAAATTAGGATTTTCCACATACCACGAATACCAAAAATTATATGCTAGTGCATTTAATTTTTCTAAGTCTAAATAATTTGTTAGAAAATTTGTATTTGAATATACTATTGGTGTATAACCAGCATTATATATTTCTGTACAAAAAGCTATTACTATATCTGTAATTTCCTTTTTACTTAAGTCCATTAATATTTAATCTTCTATATCATATGCAATAGGAAGTGTCATACTATCTTTATATTCTGATCCATAATTATTTATTGCATTTAAAACATATTCAGCCTCCATTTTTGCCTCTTCAACATTTGTAGCATATGCATAATGATATATTCCAAAAGAAACATTATTCTCGGTAGCGCCCCTTATATTATTTAAAAATTGCTTATCATATTGGAAATCATATTCTTTATCTGCATCCGCAACCTCATCATACCAACCAAAAGCTGCTCTTATCATGGCAAAATCTATACCTTGAGATTTTACTTTTGCCCAATCAACTGTATCATTCCAAGAAGATACATCAATACCTACAAAATATCCAGATGAAAATACACAAGAATCTGTAGAATCTTCATCACTAACAGTTATAGTAAATTCACCTAGTCCATGAGTTGTAATAATCCCATTTTCATCTATAGTAGCTATATTTTTATTTGAAGATGAATACTTTAAATTATTGCTATCTGTAGTAATAATATCTGATATATCTAATTTATCATAAATCTTCATTGATTTTCTCTCTACATTAAATTTAGTATTAGCATATATATTTTTATTTGCAATACATATCATAAATAACACTCCAATTGCTATAAAAATTCGATTTTTCACTTTTATCACCTAATTCATATTCTATAACTACAATCTTAAGAAGTCAATAAAAACCTGAAATCTTATAATTTCAGGTTTACATTTTATTATATAATTCCAACAAATCCTGCTATTAATACTAACACACCTAATACAATTCTATATACTCCAAATGATTTAAAATCATTTTTCTTAATATAATTCATTAAGAATTTTATAGCAATTATTGATACTATGAATGCTGTTATCATACCAACAGCCAATATTATATATTCATTAGCTGCTATTACAGCTCCACTCATTATAAATTTTAAAAGTTTAAATAAACTTGCACCTACCATAACAGGTATAGCTAAGAAAAATGTAAATTCAGCAGCTATATTTCTTGATGTACCTATTAAAATTGCTCCAAGTATTGT
>CALXBV010000029.1 GCA_944386635.1 uncultured Clostridia bacterium | reverse complement strand
ACAAAGATTCCACAGTTGCTACGAGCATGCTTATTAACATTTGTTATAAATATTTTAATTATTATATCTATTTAGTTTCATATATAAAACTGGATAAAGGTTTCCTTGATCATCTAATTCATTTTTTTGACACAGTTTAAATCCCCATATGTTCATAATAAATATTTTTTCCTAGTCCTTTTCCTCTTGGACTATCTTTAATAAATAACATTTCTAGTTTATTTCCTTTGATTTCCATAAAAGCAATAGGCACATTATTTTCATTTTATTCATCTTTTTATTTAATTTAAATATATTTTTATACCGCCCATTAAAAATAGAATTTCTGCATTTGATTTTAACATTCAAATAAATTGTAACTTATTTGTGTTGTAACCATTTACATTTTGTTATTTCCATATTAGAAAATATTGCTTCAAAAGAAGATTTTTCTGGAGAGCAAGCATAAATTCCAAATTGTATTTCATCATTTCCTTCATTCATATGACAAATACGCATTTGCTTATAAGTAATTCCATCAGTTGAACATTCAATGCAATAATCCGATTTTCTTCTACTTAATCTATACCACATTGATTTAACTGATGCACTTATATCTGTTGTTGCCCAATCTGAATATCCATTATTTGTAACAACACTTCCTAGTCTTTGATATTCATCATTTTCATATTCGATAGATGCTTTTAACCAGTTTTCACTATTTAAATACATTACAATACCACATTGATCAAACCTTCTTTTACTATTAAATTCTGTTTTTACTACAAAAGAAAAAAACTTTTCATTTGATTTTATTTGCAAAACAGGAGCATTGTCATTTTGAAATCCATAATATGTCCTTTGCCATAAATCTGTCTCTGGTTCTGTAATAATAGATATTTTATTTTCATTAATACTATAATGTTTAGGTTTTCTAATCCATTCTAATTTCTTTATATCAAATTTCACTTTATTTTCTCCCTTCAAATTAATATTTATTTATCAATACTTACATTATAAAACTTTTCAAATATTCCATCAAACTCAGTATAAATAATGTGCATATCATCTAAGGTTTATTAAAGATATGATAATCTATTATTGTCTAGGTCTATCAAAGCATTACTTAATGACTTTTTAATAATTTGAACCTCATTTATTCCAAATAATTCTTCAATATCAAAAAGTATATATTGTAATTATATCTGGTATTTTTTTCATAATTATTTGCTAAATCTTTTGCATATTGCTCATATTCTGGTTTAATTTCTTTACAAACAAAAGTTTTATATTGTTTGCTCTTCTCATCAAAAGCAAATATAGACTTATTTCATTTTCTTAACTTATCAAATATTCCCATTAACATCCTCACTTTTAAATTACTATTTTCTATTTCTTTTTAATAAAAATACCAATAGTTTCCCCAACTAACATTCCTAAGCTAATTCCTAATCCTAAATTAAAATTAAAAGTTGAAGAAAATGCCACTCCTAAGCTAATTCCAATACACATTCCTTCAGCTATATATGATTTTTCTTTTTCTGTTTTTTGTCTTGAAAAATCTGCACTAATGACTGCTATACATATGCCTATTATTACATAAGGTAATGCACTAATAATAAAATCTTTCATTTTTACCTCCATTTCAAATTACTGACTACTTTATACTTCAATTATATAAATTTAACTGTAGCATAGCCTAGCTGAATATTTTTAGCTGTTGGCGCAAGTCTACCAGCTTCTAAAATTTTATCTAGTTTATCTTTTGATATTTTTTCATCCTTAAATTTTCTAGTAGCAGTCCTTTTTCTTATAACTGTTTCAAAATTTGTATTATCTTTTAATACATTTGTATATTGTTCTACTTTCATCTTTAGCTGATATTTTTCTCTTAGCACAGCAATTTGTTTCATCATATCTGTTTTATGATGAGCATCTAATGCCTCTTTATCCTTCCAGCAATCTATTAGAAGTACAGTTTCTTTATCCTCTTTTGGAAAAAAATATTCATATCTAATATTACCTTTTTCTGCTCTTATTTTATCTACTATTCCTTCATTAATCATCTCATCTACAAACTTTTTTGAACTACCGTTTTTATCTGTATAATATAGTTAAACTTATAAAACTACATCTCCTTAAAAATTAAAATACAATATATTTTATACAAATATTATATCAAATAGAAAGCAAAATAAAAAGTAGCAATAAAATTAAACTAATTAATTTTTATTACTACTTTATAATTATTATTTTCTTATATATGCATAATAGCTACTGCAATGTTAAAAAATACTAATACTGAACATGTATCTAATATTGTAGAAATTAAAGGTGCTGCCATTATAGCAGGATCTAACTTTAATTTTTTACAAATTAATGGTAACATAGAGCCTAAACTCTTTGATATCATAATTGTAACTATAAGAGTTAGTCCTACAACAATTCCAAGCTGTAAATCATGATATTGAATTAATATTCTAATGCAATTTACTATTGCCATTATAATTCCAACAATAACTGCAACTCTTATTTCTTTCCACCATACCTTTAAAAAATCCTTTGTTTTTATTTCGTCTACTGCAATACCACGAATTACAAGAGTAGATGACTGAGAGCCACAATTTCCACCAGTTCCCATTATCATTGGTATAAAAGATACAAGTATTGGCAAAGCAGCAAAAGCTTGCTCATAATGAGTAATTACAGCTCCAGTTACTATAGAAGAAAACATTAAAAAAAGTAACCATACTATTCTATTTTTAGCATGTGTAAGTACTGATGTCTTATAATATCCATCTTCACTTGGAGTAATAGCTGCCATTTTTTCAAAATCTTCTGAAGCCTCTTCTTTCATTACATCTATTGCATCATCAACAGTTACAATACCAACAAGTCTAGATTCTTTATCTACAACAGGTAATGCGACATAATCATATTTATCAAAAATTCTTGCAACATCTTCTTTATCATCAAGTGTATTAACTTTAATAACATTTGTATCCATTAATTCACTTATTTTTTGATTTCTATCAGCTACCAATAGATTTTTAATATCAATCACACCTAGTAACTTTCTATTTTTATCTAAAACATAAGAATTATATACTGTTTCTTTTTTTAATCCTATCTTTTTTATCTTTTCAAAAGCTTCATCAACAGTCATATTTTCTTTCAAGTCTATAAACTCTGTTGTCATTATGCTACCAGCACTATCGTCTGGATAATTCAATATCTCATTTATAATCTTTCTATCTTTATCACTAACAGTTCTTAATATACGTTTTACAACATTTGATGGCATCTCCTCAATAATATCTACTGTATCGTCCATAAATAGCTTATCCACTACATTCTTTAACTCTACATCTGAAAAAGAATTTATAAGTCTTTCCTGTAAATCTGAATCTAATTCAGTAAATATTTCAGCTGCCTTTTCTTTGTTTAAAAGTCTAAAAACTATTAGTACATCTTCATCATCAATTTCTTCGAAAATACTCGGGAAATCAGCACCATTTATCCTTCCTAAATATTCCTTTAATTGATTAAATTTTTTTTGTTCTATTAATTCTAGAACTTTTTCTTTTTCTACTTCGTAATTTTTCTCTAACATAATACTAATCCCCCCACTTTCTATAATATAAAAAATTGACAGTAATAAAAAAGACTATTTTTAATAGTCTCTATATTATTTGTAGTCCACTTAACTACATTATTTATTATACCATAACTAATACTAATTAACAATAAGAAACGCAAATAATTTGCGAAAATAAGCTTTTTTTAGTAATTTATGAAAACATAAAAATAGCATACTTATATTTTTTTGTATAAATATGCTATCTAATTATATCTATTTAAGTCTTTTTTCAATTAAATCTGCAAGTTCATGTGCTCTTTTATCCAAAACTTCTTGATTTTCTCCTTCAATCATTACTCTTACTAAAGGTTCTGTTCCAGATGGTCTAATAAGTACTCTACCACTATCTGCAAATTCTTTTTCTATTTCTTCTATTTTTTTCTTTATTACTTCATCTTCCAAATATTTATATTTCTTATCTCCTGATACCTTTGCATTAACAAGTACTTGTGGATATATAGTAATTTTAGATGCCAATTCACTTGCTTTTTTCTTTGACTCTAACAATATTTGTATTAGCATTAATGATGTTAATATTCCGTCTCCTGTTGGATTATAATCTAAGAAAATTATATGTCCTGATTGTTCTCCTCCTAAATTATATCCATTCTCTAACATATTTTCTAAAACATATCTATCTCCAACACTTGTCTGAACAAAATTAATTCCATTATTTTTGCAATATTTCTTAAGTCCTAAATTGCTCATAACTGTTGCAACAAGTGTATCTTTTTTTAACTTATTATTCTTTTTCAAATAATCTGATACTATAGCAAGAATTATATCACCATCTAAAACATTACCATTTTCATCAACACATAAGCATCTATCTCCATCTCCATCATAAGCAACACCTAAATTAAAATGATTATCTACAACATATTTGGCTAAATTTTCTATATGTGTTGAACCACAGTCTTTATTAATATTTATACCATCAGGAGTATTATTTATTACTTCATAATTTATACCTAATGCCTTAAACACCTTTGGTGCTACTTTACTTGTTGCACCATTTGCAGTATCTATTACTACTTTAAAATTATCATCTAAAACATCCAATAGCTTATCTTCAAATATTTTTCTAAAGAAAAATACATACTCTTCAAGTAAATCCTCTCTGTTTTCACTTACGCCAATTTTATCATTGCATGCTGTAAGCTCTTCTAATTTTCCAGAATCCATTATTTGCTCTATTTCTTCTTCTAAGCTATCTGGAATTTTCATTCCTTTATTACTAAAATATTTTACTCCATTAAATTCATAAGTATTGTGTGATGCAGATATTACAACAGATGCATCAGCCTTAAATTTACGTGTTAAATATGCAACAGCAGGAGTTGGCATAACTCCTAAAGTTTTTACATTAGCACCATAGCTCAAAAATCCAGCTATCATTGCGCTTTCAATTAAAGTTCCAGATATTCTAGTATCCCTTCCTATAAAAATTGTTGGTGTATGATCTGTATGCTTAGATAATACATATGCTCCTGCCTTTGCTACTTTATATACAAGTTCTGGTGTAAGCTCTGTATTTGCAATTCTTCTTATACCATCTGTTCCAAAATATTTTCTCAATATTATTCCCTCCTATATTTATACTATTTCAAATCCATTATTTCTTTTGCTCTTTTAACATCATCTTCATTAGCTGTTCTATATCCTTCTAAAGGATAATTTAAATTTAAATTTTTCCATTTAAATTTTCCTAAATCATGATATTTTAATAATTCTACCTTTTCTACTCCATTTAATGTACGTATAAATTTTGACAATTCTTGCAAATCAGCCTTTACATCAGTTATTCCAGGAACAAGAACCTGCCTTATCCACATTTTTTTACTATTATCACTTAAAAACTTAGCAAATTCTAGTTCCCTCTTATTTGAAACACCAACAAGATCTTTACATACATTATCATTAATACATTTAATATCAAGTAAAAACAAATCTGTCAAGTCTATTAGCTTTTTTATTTCATCTGTTAATGGTACATTACCAGACGTATCAATGCAAGTATTTATACCTTCTTTTTTTAAACACTTAAAAAGTTCAATTAAAAACCTAGCTTGTAATAATGGTTCGCCACCACTTATTGTTACACCACCATTTGGTACTATGTAATTTTTATATCTTAATATTCTATCCATTACTTGGCTTACTTCATATTCTTTACCACCGTTTACATCCCATGTATCTCTATTTTGACAATATTTACATTTTAAATTACATCCCTGCATAAATATTACATATCTAATTCCAGGTCCGTCAACAGCTCCTAGGCTTTCAAATGAGTGTATTCTTCCTTTCATGTCTCCTCCAAATATTAAAACTTCTCATGTATTGTTCTATTTATAACATCTAGTTGCTGTTCTCTTGTTAATTTTACAAAGTTAACTGCATATCCAGATACACGAATTGTAAGTTGTGGATATTTTTCTGGATGCTCCATAGCATCTTCTAAAAGCGCCCTATCAAACACATTAACATTAATATGATGTCCTGTTTGTTTAAAATATCCATCAAGTAAATTAACTAAATTTTTAACCTGTATATCCATTTCATTTCCTAGAGTTCCAGGAGTAATTGAGAAAGTATAAGATATACCATCTTCAGAATATTCATATGGAAGTTTAGCTATAGAATTCATTACAGCAACTGCTCCATTTGTGTCTCTTCCATGTAAAGGATTTGCTCCAGGTCCAAATGGTTCACCACTTCTTCTTCCATCTGGCGTGTTTCCTGTAGCTTTTCCATATACTACATTTGATGTTATAGTAAGTATTGATAATGTCTGTTTTGAATCTCTATATGTAATATGCTTTTGAAGCTTTCTCATAAATTGTTTTACTATATTTACTGCAATATCATCTACCCTATCATCATCATTTCCAAACTTTGGAAAATCTCCTTCTATGCTATAGTCTACTGCAAGACCAGTTTCATCACGTATAACTTTTACTTTAGCATATTTAATGGCAGATAGAGAATCTGCAACTACAGAAAGTCCTGCTATACCACATGCCATAGTCCTTAATATATCTTTATCATGCAAAGCCATCTCTAATGCTTCATAAGAATATTTATCATGCATATAATGTATTGCATTTAATGCTTTAATATATATTTTAGCCACATATTCCATCATTTGGTCAAATTTTGCAACTACTTCATCATAATCTAAGTATTCAGATGTAATAGGCTCATATCTTGGTGTAACTTGTTTTCCAGAGACTTCATCTCTTCCACCGTTTATAGCATATAATAATGTTTTAGCCAAGTTTGCTCTTGCCCCAAAAAATTGCATTTGCTTTCCTATTTTCATTGCAGAGACACAACATGCTATTCCATAGTCATCTCCTAATGTTTCTCTCATCAAATCATCATTTTCATATTGAATTGATGAGGTCTTAATAGAAATTTTGGCAGTATATTTTTTAAAGTTTTCAGGTAAATTCTTAGACCATAATATTGTCAAATTAGGCTCTGGTGCAGGTCCTAAATTTATTAGAGTATGTAAAACTCTATATGAATTTTTAGTTACCAATGTTCTTCCATCTATTCCCATTCCACCAATACTCTCAGTTACCCATACAGGATCTCCACTGAATAGTTCGTTATATTCTGGTGTACGTAAAAATCTAATCATACGTAATTTCATTACAAAATGATCCATAAGCTCTTGAGCTTCTTCTTCAGTTATTATATTATTATCTAAATCTCTTTGTATATATATATCTAAGAAAGTAGATGTTCTACCGATACTCATAGCAGCACCATTTTGGTCTTTAGTTGCAGCTAAATATGCAAAATATAACCATTGGATAGCTTCTTTAGCATCTTTTGCTGGTACAGATATGTCATATCCATATCTTAAAGCCATCTTCTTTAAATCTTCTAAAGCTTTTATTTGATCATGTATTTCCTCACGTTCTCTAATTACTTTTTCTGTAAATTCATCTACATCTAAAATTTCAAGTTCTGTTTTCTTTTCTTCAATTAAAACATCTACACCATATAGCGCAACTCTTCTATAATCCCCTATAATTCTTCCACGTCCATAACCATCAGGAAGACCAGTAAGTAAATGAGAACTTCTTGCAGCTCTTATATCTGGTGTATATACACTAAACACACCCTCATTATGTGTTTTTCTTAAATTATTGTATATATAATCTGTTTCTTTATCTACCTCGTAACCATATGCCTCACATGATTTTTCAACTATTCTAATACCACCGTTAGGCATAATAGCTCTTTTAAGCGGAGCATCAGTTTGAAGCCCTACTATTTGCTCTAAATCTTTATCTATATATCCTGCCTCATATGCATTTACAGCTGAAGGAGTCTTAGTATCAACATCTAATACTCCTTTTTTTCTTTCTTTTTCATATAATTTTAATACTTTATCCCATAATTTTTTTGTTCTTTCAGTTGTTCCTTTTAAGAAGGAGTCATCTCCTTCATAAGGAGTATAATTTCTTTGAATAAAACCTCTTACATCAATTTCTTTTGTCCATTCTCCAGATTTATCAAAACCTGTCCATTGTTTAAAATCCATAAATACCTCCTTATATTTTTTACCATACATTATAATATCATACCAAATATATTTTTTCAACAAGTTTTATATTATATTTCATATAATATAAATTAATTTTTTCTTAGTAATATTTTATGCAAAATCATTTAATTTATATTTTATTTTTTTAAAACATTTATTGCCTCTTTAGTATTTTTATCATATTTACCAGTTATGAATATTGCAAGTACTGTAATTATAAATGTAACTACATATACCCATATTGTTGATTTAAAATCACCTGTTGCAATATTTGCTCCAGCGAGTGTTGAAGATATAACAGATGGAAATCTCATAAAAGTTGATATTAAGATGAACCTTACATGATTTATTGGTAATATTGCACCTATATATACAAGTAAATCTTTAGGTGTACCGGGAATTAAAAATAATATTATCATTAAAATTTCTATTCTTTTGGCATTTCTAAATGCCTTACTATTTTTTATTTTATTTATCTTTTTTTCATTCCAAATTTTATTAATAAACTTTTCTCCAAATTTCTTTGTAACTACTACTATAATTGTAGTAATAATAAATACACTAAAAAAAACAAATATAGAACCCCAAAAAGCACCGTAACACATTCCAGCTAGTACCTCTAATGGTTCACCTGGTAACACCACTAAAAAAATTTGTGCAAATTGTAATCCAAAAAGAACTAATGCACCAATAATTCCCATACTATCTATTTTTTCCTTGAATTCTATTTGCCCTTGAGTTGTTGTTATATTCTTCATAATTGAAAAAAGCCAAATTATTATTCCTATAAATAATATAATTACCAATAACAGTAATATATATTTTAATAAATTATCTTTAATATTCTTTTTCAAATTATTTTTATTCATAATGCACCCCAATTAATATTAGTTAACAAACATTATTAATTATATCATAAGCAAAAAAAATGATAAATAGTAAGAAACTATTTATCATTTTTATTATTAATAATTTTCTGCTTTTATTTCAAAGTATGCTTGTGGATGTGAACATACAGGGCAAACAGCTGGTGCAGTTTTTCCTACATGAATGTGTCCACAATTTCTACATTTCCATACTTTAACTTCACCACAATCAAAAACTTTACCTTCTTTAACATTGTCTAATAACTTTAAGTATCTTTCTTCATGTTCTTTTTCTATTTTACCTACTGCTTCAAATAGATATGCAATTCTATCAAATCCTTCTTCTTTAGCTTCTTTAGCCATTTTATCATACATCTCTGTCCACTCATAGTTTTCACCTTCAGCAGCAGCTTTTAAGTTTTCGACAGTTGTTGGAATATCTCCTCCATTTAAAAGTTTAAACCACATTTTAGCATGTTCTTTTTCGTTGTCTGCAGTCTCTTGGAATATAGCAGCAATTTGCTCATATCCTTCTTTTTTAGCTTTTGATGCAAAGTAAGTATATTTGTTTCTTGCTTGTGATTCTCCTGCAAAAGCAGTCATCAAATTTTGTTCTGTTTTTGAACCTTTTAATTCCATTTTTATTCCTCCTTATTTAATAGGATATATTCCTATTTTCTATCTTATTTTATCATAAACTACATCTAAAATCAACAGTTATTTATTATAATAAAATTATTAAAATTAATATTATAATTTAATTTTTATGTAAAATATAATTTGATAATTAATTATTATTTAAATGTTTTTATACACTTATGTTGCTTTTTGTAACATTTTATGGTATTATTATATGGGTAACAAATTGGTATACCCATTTTTAATTAAAAGGAGGAATTTAAATGAAAATATTACAGGTAACTGGCTTTCCAAATAATGGTGCTGGAAGTGGTACATTAATTACTACTCAAGCTGAAGATTTTGTAAAGCATAATAACCAAGTTTGCACTATACTTTCTGAAAATAGAACAGATTTTCCAAGAGTGCCTGGAGTTAAATATCATCTAATACCATTTACAGCTGAAAGTGATAATCCTGAAAAAATCGATGGTCAATTAGATTTTAATTTTCCGATGTTTACTACTCATACTCGTTCTACATCAACTTTTTGGAATTTAAATCTTGATCAAATAAAAGCTATTGAAGAAAAATACAGACAAGCAATCAAAGAAGAAATTGAAACATTTAAACCAGATATCATACACGGACAACATAACTGGATACACAATGCTATAGCAACAGAATCCGGTGTTCCTACTGTTGTGACAATACATGGTACTGATTTAATGGGATACAAAAGAAGTTTAGATACTTTAAAAGATTTAAGAGCTAAATTAAAAGCAGGAAATTTATCTCCTCAAGAACTAAAAAACTTAAAAGCAGATGCAGATAAATATTTCTACTTTGTGGAAAGAGCAAAAAAATCTGCACAGGGTTCTCAAAGAGTAATTGTTATATCTGAAGATCAAAAGCAACAATTTTGCGAATTATTTCCTGAAGCTGCAGATAAAGTTGTTTTAGTTAAAAACGGATATAATCCTGATATATTCCATGTTATGGAAAATGTAGATAAAGATACACTATTTGATAGTCTTTCATCTGATAGAAGTGCAGATGGAAAGCTTCCAAAAGATTATGATAAAATGGCTTTATTTGTTGGCAAATTTGCGGATTTTAAAGGAATTGACGTATTAATTGATGCTACAAAGAAAAACGAAGAAGCTTTTGAAAAAGAAGGTAAAAAGCTTTTAACAGTTATTGTAGGAACTGGCGCTTTAGAGCCACAATTAAAAGCGCAAGCCGAAAATCTTGGACTTAAAAATTTACACTTTGTTGGTCTTCAAGGGCATGATGTTATTTGCCAATTACAAAATCTTGCAGATTTATCTGTTGTACCTTCAA
This sequence comes from uncultured Clostridia bacterium, assembly GCA_944386635.1. Lineage (GTDB taxonomy): Bacteria > Bacillota > Clostridia > TANB77 > CAG-465 > CAG-465. Next base: position 64,504 of record CALXBV010000029.1, on the reverse strand, counting down.
GAAAAGAACCATTTGGTCTTGTTGTAATAGAAGGTACTGCTTGTGGTCATCCTGTTGTTGCAACAAATAGCGGTGGTATTCCTGATATAATGAACACTACTGGAAAAATAATAAAAGAAAACTATGATCCAAAAGTAGATGCGCAAAATCCAAATGTTCTTGCACCAAATGAAGGAACAAAAGGCACATACACTACAGATCTTGGAATGCTTGTACCTGTTGATGATAGTGATGAACTTTCTGATGCCATGATGGATATATTTGATGGAAAAGTAAAATTTGATAATGATAAAATAGCAAAATACACTCGTGATACTTATTCACAAGATGCTATAAATGCTGAATTACTTGATATTTTCTCTCAAGCTATTCAAACATATAACAAAAATGAAAGTGAACAAAATACTGAACAAACAGCAAGAAGATCAGAAGGTCCAAGCTTAGATGACGATTTATAGAATTCTGTTATTACAGAATTCTTTTTTTATCACAAAAAAATATGTCATAAGATTTTTATCTCATGACATATTTTATGCTAATTTAATTCCTACAAATCCTATTAAATATCCTAGCAACAATAATACTACTGCAGATATTATTAGATTTCTTTTTTTGTGAATTGCTGTGTTAAATACTTCTCCTACATTCTTCATTTCTTGCTACATTCCTTTCTATATTTAATATTATATTTGTTTCTAATAAGTATATTATATCATAGTTTACGTAAAAATCATTATTTTTCACATACATTTCACAATTACGTTAATTTTATAACAAAAGACTATTAAATTATTCTGTTTTTCCTTCATCTAATGCTTTAAAAAAGTCCCTTTTATTAAATGAAGATGTCATAAATCTCCATGCAGCCTTTCCATTTGTAAGCCACTGTATCTGAACATTATTTTTTTTGTTATTTAGCATTCCATTTACCATATGTTTTGCTATAATGTCTGGATAGTCTCCTAAGATATTATATACCTTTTTTGTTTTTTCAGATAGAACAATTTTTTCTTTGTCACCTACTGCATTTACTAAAAAATCAGTAATCATTATTCCAGGTGAAAGTCTTCCAACTATAACCCCCGTATTTTTAGCTTCATTTTCTTTTGCAAGAGCTTGTGTAAAATATGTAATTGCTCTTTTAGCAGTTCCATAAATTGAAAGTCCTAGCATCATTGCATCATTACTTCCATATCCTTCAACATTATATATTGCTCCACTTTTTTGCTTTTCCATCTCTTGCATTATTAACCTTGTACAATTTATTGTACCTTTAAGATCAATATCTAATATAACATTAATTTCATCCTCAGTTAATTCCCATACTGCCTTTTCTGGCTGATTAACACCAGCATTATTAACCCATATATCTATTGTATTAAATTTTTCTTTAGCAAATCTTATTAAGTTTTCTATATCATCTGTTTTTGTAACATTACATATACATGATTCAGCTTTAGCTTGACTATCCATACTATCTAATTTTTCTTTTGCTCTTTTTAAATTTTCTTCGTTAACATCACTTATTACAACATTAACATTATTATTTAAAAATACCTTTGCCATTTCAAAGCCAAGCCCCCTAGCACTTCCTGTTATTACAACTGTTTTCATATAACATTACCTCCTAAACTTATTTATATAATCACTAATTATATATTGATAAGAAAATCCTAAATATAACATTTAGGACCTCTTTTGTAATAAATTTCTTATATTAAAACTCATATAACCGATACTAGTCAAAAAAATACTACTATATAGTAAAAAATTTATATCTGATGTATCTGGTACTTCTGTTTGTGGTGGATTATATGTATTTTCAAATAAAAGTTCACTATATTTTTCATCTGTTCCATCCTTAGTTATAGTAACTAGTGTTTCAAGTTCAGATAAATCCTCCGAATTAACTACAGTTATTATTACTTTATATACCGATTCATCATATTCAAACTGTGTATTATCTCCTCTTACTTGATATATTTCATATTCATAATCCCCAGGAGTATCAAATTCAATACCTGGTATTATATGTAATCCTGAATTTTCTACATTTAAAATATATTCATTATTACTACTTCCTTCAGGCATAGGATTATTTTCATCTAAAGGAACCATTACAAATTTAAATCTATCTACTATATTCTGATTAGAATTGTTATTAATTTTTAATTCTAAAACAATATCATTATTTTTTACAGCAAAAACATTATTATACATTACCAGAACAAATACAAATAAAATTGTAAATATATTTTTGACTTTCAATTCTAATCACCTCCATTACTCATTTATTATTAGAAACAATACTTCTCTTCCATTAGTGGTAGCACTAGAACATGTAGATAAACATACAATTTTTTCTTCTGGTTGTATATATAACTCTCTATAATTTATCGCGTTTTCTTTTATATATTCAATAAGCTCTTCTTTTCTTGAAACATCATCTTTATTTATTCCATAAACATACTTATCATATGCATCAGTTTGCATTATAGCAAATACTTCTATTTTATACACTCCTCTTTCTAAATACAAAGAGCCATATAAATGATTATCAAAAAAAGTTTTATCTAAAAATTTTCTAATATCTCCAAACATAGCTCCACCATCCATATGATGTCCAAATATTATGGAATAAACATCACTAAAGTCTCTAGAGTTTCTATAATCTAAATATATACTTCCTGATAAAGAATAATTTTTATATACATCCTTATTTAAATACTCTGCATTGTTTTCTCCTATAACTATAGGATAATCTATATTAGTATCATTAAGTGTTATCCACCCACAAACATCTTCATTTATTTGCTTTAAAGAATTTAAAGATTCAATAGGATTTTCATCGCTAGGTTTTAGAGAATTTATACTATCACTTGATGCTCTAAAATATAATTTTAAAGTATCAAATAAAGCATATAAACAAAATAAAAATACAATAACCAAACATAAATATATTATAATATTTAATATTTTATCTGCAAATTTTACTAGTTTATATGCTATATTCAATCTATTTTCCTCCTGTATTATTCTTCTTGTTTTTTATTAGTAACTACCATATATATTGCACCTATAACAACAATTCCACATACAAATGGTAATACATTAAGTATTATTCCTGTTGGCGCTGTATATTCTTTAGTATTTACAAACTCAATAATCTCATTTGATAAAACACCATTATTCATACCATTATCTGAAAGTTTACCTGTTGCTGTTAAATTTTGTCCAAGTGATGCTTCTCCTGTTGCTGTTGATGGTACAACTGCTTCTTCACCATCTGCTGTATATATTGCAGAGTATGTTGCATCTTGGTTTTCTGTTATTGTATAAGATGTACTAGCAGGTAACTCTTTTATAACAAAGTTTTCACCATGTTTTAAATTAATAGTTGTAGCTTCTCCTGTTGTAATAGTTGCAGGATTTCCATTTAAGCCTACAGTCTCTGTACCCTCAGCATTAGTATATACTATATCATATGTACCATCTCCTGCTACTCCACCATCTAATTCAACACTAAAAGCAAACAATTGATTTGTATTTGCATAATTTCCTTTAACTATTTTGGTTAAAGAAATTTCTGCTGAAGTCTCATATGAGTTTTCAAATGGATATGAAATTGTACCATTTGTGCTCATTCCAATTTTTCCATCTCCCTCTGTAACGATAGCATTAGTATCTTGTTGAAGTGCTTTTAAAGCTTCATCACTCATATTTGTACCTCTCCATGCAGTAATATTAGATACTGTTGTTTCTCCTGTTGGAATATTATTTTCATCTACTTGATTTATAACATATACATTTACATAATATAATGTATCATCATATGTTACACCTGTAACACCTTTATTTACTTCTTGTAAAGTATAAGTGTATACACCTATTTTTTTACCACTAAAATCTAATACTTTTTGAGCAGATCCTTCTTTTTGATCACCAACTTCAACCAAATTGTCTACAGTTATTGTACCTCCTGCAGGCATATATGTAGCTGTAGAATCATCAACAATATTTCCATCTTCAGCTAAAGTATAACTTACTGGAGTTAAAGTAAACTCAAAAGAATCAACATCTGGATATACTCCATCACTAGGAGTTAATACTTTATTAATATCAATTGTAGCTGTTGTTTGTATTGTTTCTGGTATATTTACAGCAAAAATACTATTTACTGTAACTACAGCAACTAATAAAACTAAAGTAAAAAATTTTTTTATTTTCATATTTTCCCTCTCCTTTAAAAATATATAAAAAACATATAAATGTTTTTTAACTAATTTAAAATCCTCTTCTACGTATAACAGTAATAACTTTTCCTTCTATTTCATCTTCCGATACTTGTCCAAACTGTCTACTATCAACTGCACCAGTTCTAAAATCTCCTAAAACAAATATGCAACCTTTATCTACTCTATAAGGAAATGTAACTCCATTACTATCTGGATAAGTTAAAAAATATATATCTTCTTGTTGTACATTACCATTAACTAGAAGTTCACCATCTTCTGTTATATCTACTACGTCGCCCTCACGAGCAACAATACGCGATATATAACTCTCTTTATTTTTTCTTACAGATACTACATCTCCAACTTGATAATTAGAATCTAATCTAAAATATATTGCAATATCTCCATCTCTTATAGAAGGATACATTATTTGACCTTCTACAAATACAATTCCATATATAAAACTAAATATTATATATACACATATTACAATACATACAAACTTTTTAAAAAAGCTTGCCATATCTTGCCTTTCTAGTACCTGTCTTCTTCTTTGCTTTATTACCTTTTCTGGTAGAATAGATATGCTATTATCTATTTTATTTTTACTTTTATTTTTCATTTAGTTTTTCCTCTAGAATATTTATTTTTGTTTGTTGTATTTCATATAATTCTTTATATTCTGAATTTAAACTATCAATTTTATTCCAAACATCAAGCTCATCTACTCCACCAAAAAGTTTTTTTTTAAATTTTATTTCTTTTATAAATCTTGATATATCTTCAATTTTTTTTGCCAAATTAATATCCTCCATCTACAAAATAATTTACCATATATTTATACTTTTTTCAACAAATTATTTATCTTAATTTTTTCTTTTTTTATTTCTAATTATTATAACTGCAATAATTACTACTATTATAGCTCCTGTTGCAAATGGTAAGATATTAAGTACTATTCCAGTAGGTGATATATACTCTTTTTCATTTATAAATTCAATTGTTGTATTTTGAGTAATAGTATCACTTATGGATTTAGTATTACTATATTCTCCATTTATTTGTGTATCATAATCTGAAGAATTTAACTCTTGAATTGTATAAGTTAAATTAACTGGTATTTCATATAATATAACTCTTTCATTATGTCCTATATAAATAGTTCCCTGTCCATTTAAAATTTCACCTTGAGATATTACATCATTATTACTATTTACTAAGTCATATTTTATAATACCACTATAATTAGTATTACCATCATTTATATTAATACTAAACTCAAACTTCTTATTTACATCTGCATACGTTCCTTTTACTATTTTTGAAATATAAATATTAGGTCTATACTCATATATATATGTAACTTGTGTTATAGGTTTATCCATAGTTCCAGTTGCATTTTGAGGATTAACTATTAATACATAATTTTCAAAAGATTTTTCTTCTGTTTCATATTCATCTCCAATAAATCCTTCTATTATTACATCTTCTGTAAGTTTTTTGCCAGTTTGAGTTTGATAGCTTACAATAACTTTTGCTTCAGTTCTTTTAAACTCTACAGATACATGTATATTTTCTTTTACATTTACAAAATTACTTAAAGTATAAGGAATAGTTGGATCATTTGGTAATTCTTGTTCAACACCATTTATACTTATTTTAAAAATTTCATATCCTTGATTTGGTGTAATAATTATAGGATTTTTACTATTATCTCCATGCTTTACTATCTCATAAGGAATTTGACCTTCTCCTGAAATAGTACCATTTCCACCAATAACTTCTGTTGTTATGTTATATTCAATTTTTTCAAATTCGACTATAACGTTTTTATCTTCAGTAACATCACTAAATTTACTTAATGTATATTCATGAGTTACGTCCTCTGGTAATTGTTGTTCTAATCCATTTATTGTTATCTTAGATATTTTATATCCTTCATTAGGTGTTATTACAATATCTTTTTGTGATGAATCTTTATATGCAACTCTCTCATAATAATCTAAGTCTTGTCCACTAATTATTCCACCAATACCATTTACTCTAGTGGTTATATCAAATGTTATTATATTATTAGTTAAAATAATATTATCGCCTTCATATATAACAGTATTAGTATAGTAATCACTGTTATGCTCTACTATAGAATAATTTACATCTTTTCCATTTTCTTTTTGATATAATCCACCAATATTTACTTCCCAATTTGAAGCTTCTTCTATAGATATTGTATCTAAAAATGTATCATTAGCATATAAATCTACTTGTATACTATCTGGTCTTTTATTGTATAAATCTTCTTCATCATTCCATTCTTTAGTAATCTTTATAGTCTTCACCTCAGGAGTATGAACATTTGTAATTGTTATTTTATCATTTTCTAAGTCATAATCATATGTAGTGCTATATCCAGAAACATCTTGCTCTTCAATTGTATAGTTAATTTCAACTCCATTTTGATATTTATCTAAATCATTTACTTTAGCAGTCCAATTAGTAGATTGATTTAAAATAATATTATCCCTTACAACTTCATCACCATTTTTTAAAGTTAAAATAACATTGGCAGGTCTTATTCCATCTCTATTATTATCATCTTGCCATACTTTTTCTATATTTATAGCTCTTTTTTCTGGATCATGAGTATTTACTATTTGGTACTCGTTACCATTCACACTATAAGCCACACTATATCCACTTACAGATGCTTCTTCTAAAGTATAATCTATCATATTACCATTTTCATATACATCTAAATTTTCTATTGATTTTTTCCAATCATCATCTTTTACTATATTAAATCTTTCCTTAACTTCTCCATTAGCTTTTAGAGCTACTTCAACACTATCAGGTCTTATTCCGTCTTGATTTTCATTATCTTTCCATATCTTCTCAATATTTATTGTTTTAGTCTCTGGTATATGTGTATTTGTTATGGTAAATGTATCTATATTATCATATACAATACTTTGAGTATAATTGCTTACAGGATCTTCTACAACTGTATATTCAATTGGCTGGCCATTTTCATTTAAGTTAATATTTTCAAATGTATAAGTCCAATTATTTTGATCAGATAGTTTTACACTATCTACCTCATTACCATTTGCAAGCAGATGAACTGTTACCTCAGAAGGTCTCATTCCATCTTGATTATTATTATCATTCCATATCTTTGTTACAGTCTTTGAAGTTTTCTGAGGCTCATATGTATTAGTTACAACATAAGTAAATTGAAATTCTGGATTTTGTTCATCCTTTACACTAATATCTGTTGTATATCTATCGTCACCTACATTTACTTCTTCTAATGTATAAATATACCTTTCACCATTATCATTATATTTTTCAATGAATCCCCATGTATACTTCCATCCATTTGACTCATTTAATTCAACAAGTCCAATATTTTGTCCGTCAATCTCATAAGGCTCTCCATCTGCATAAAGTTGAACATGTATACTTTCAGGTCTTATACCATCAGCATCATTTTCGTCATTCCATACTTTTTCTACTGAAACTTCTAACTCTGGAGGATATGCATTATACATAGTTAGATTTTCTTGATTATATATAACACCATATCCATCAGGAACATTTATTTCTTCTACGGTATAATTTATCTTTTCACCATTTTCATATACAAATAGGTCACCAAATGTATATTCCCACTCATCAAAATTATCTATCATATTATCTGCTGTTAAAGTAATAACATCACTAAAATACTCACCATTTTTAAGTAATCTAAAACTTACACTATCAGGTCTTGTATTTTCTTTATTACTTCCATCACGCCATACCTTCTTTACAGTTCTATCTGCTCTTTCTGGCTCATGAGTATTTATAAATGTATAATTATCTCCTGTAACTTGAACTTCAGTTGTATATTCTGGGACTTCAGTTTCTGTTACTTGATAATTTAAAATATTACCATCTTTATATACATCTAAGTTTTTAAAAGTATCTGTCCATTCATTTGACTCATTTAAAACTAACTGAGATACTGTTTGGCCATCAAGAGTAAGTGTAATTGTTAATTCATCTGGTCTTTTTCCATCTTGATCCTCATTATCGTTCCATACTTTAGTAACACTTATATTCTTTTTTTCTGGTTCATGTATATTTTTCAAAGTCCATAACTTTAATTCATCATTATATTCCATAGAAGATTCATAATCTGAAACATTCTCTTCTTGAACAGTATAATTTATAACTTCACCACTATTATACATATCTATACTTGTCCAATCATATCTCCATCCATTTTCATCACTTAAAGTTACCTCATCAGCAATCTCACCATCAGCAAGTAGATATACTTGTAGACTATTTGGTCTTTTTCCATCTTGGTTATTATTATCATCCCAGACTTTTTCTACACTAAGTGATGTCTTTTTAACTTTATGAGTATTTATTATATTAAATCCTTCTTGTGTTTCTTCAACAGTTGTAGTATATTCAGGTGTTTTTTCTTCATCTATCGTATAATCTATTAAAACACCATTTCTATATACTGGTAAGTCTTCTACAACATCTTGCCATCCATTATTTTCATCTAATACTATATTTTCAACTAGTACTCCATCTGCTTTTAATACTGCATTTATACTATCTGGTCTTACGCCATCTTGATCTTCATTATCTTGCCATATTTTATTTATAACAATATCTCTTGTATCAGGTATATGTGTATTTGTTATTACAAAATTATCTCCATCATTTGTATAACTTGCACTATATCCATTTACATTTACTTCCTCAACAGTATATTCTATCTTATTACCATGAGAATATACTGGTAAATTAGTTACTTGCTGTTTCCAATTTTCATTTGTTAATGTAATACTTCTTACAATCTCTTCTCCGTTTTTTATATTAATATTAACACTATCAGGTCTTTTTCCATCTTGGTTATTATTATCTTTCCAAATTTTTTCTATATCTATCGTTTTAGTTTCTGGTATATGTGTATTTGTTACTACAACGCTATTATCATTATATTGATAATTCATTGTATACCCTTGAATATAAGTTTCATCTATAGTATAGTTTGCAAGACTTCCATTTTTATATACTGGTACTTCAACATCTTGATTCCAATTATTATTTATATCTAAAGTAACATTTTCATATATCTCATCATTTACCCTTAATGATAGCTCTATACTATCAGGTCTTATTCCATCTTGATTTTCATTATCATTCCATACTTTAGATATATTAATAACTTTAGTTTCAGGCGCGTGTGTATTTATGATTGTATACATATTGTTGTTATATTCGTACTCTGCTGTGTATCCTTCTATTGTTACTTCTTCTAATGTGTAATTTATTTCTTTTCCATCACTATCGTATACATCAAGATCTTCTATTGATTCTATCCATCCGTCATCACTATTTAAAGTAAATGTCCTTACTATATCTTCATTATTTTTTAAATTTACTTCAACACTATCAGGTCTTATTCCATCTTGATTTTCATTATCTTCCCAGACTTTTTCTACAACTATATCTTTTTGCTCCATCCATTTTGCATATAATTCTACATCTCCTGTAACCTTAGCATTAAAATCATAAAGAGTATTGGTCTTTTTATCATACCAACCTAAAAATCTATTTTCATTTTTTACAGGTACTGTTGGTTCTGGAGCAAGACTATTGTATGTAACATCTGTACTATATATCTCCTGTGTGATTTGTGTAAAAGTAGTATTTGTATCTGTCCAATCTCCACCTTGTGTATCATAACTTACAGTATATATACTATTTTTAAAATATAAATTTAAAACCGCTTTATTATTAGATGTTATTATAGCCATCAATGCTGCAGTCTTTTCAGCATCAAATTCATGTCCCATATATAAAGGATCAGTTGAAGGTAAGTAATTGTAATAATCAGTTGCATAAATATATTTACCTACAGAATCTGTTCCAGAATTTGTATAATCTGGTGTATCAGAATAAGTTCCATCATCTTTCATAAAGTAGAAATTAATCTCATATTCTCCCTGTCTTTGAACTGGTGAATAATAGAAGAATACACTATTATCAGTAGGTAATACTACTGCTGAGTTTGCCTCTAAAACAGTGGATTTAACAAATGCATCTACTTCATATCCATCTATTTCTATACTGTTTTCTAATACCGCAAGATCATCCAATGAAGCAACATTTTTAACTATTGAAGGAGCTAAAAACTCACTTGATGGAGGTATATCTCCATTATTATATCTTACTCCTGTATCCAATAAATAATATACTGTATAAGAAACTCTGCTTTGTGGTGAGTAAAAGAAACAAATAACATTGTCTTCTGGATCTTCTAGATAGTTAAAGTAATTTGCTTAGCATATCCATCTACTATAAGCATATTTACGCCGTCTCTTTCAATATATTCTGCAGTTTCTGTAATAGTAGTTCCATATTTTATATTATTTACAACTTTATCTGGCAATAAATATTCAATGTTTTGATACCTATTCAAATCTGTTATTAAATCTCCATTACTATCAAATTCAGCAAGTACATATTTTACAGTATAACTTCCTTCTTCTCTTGCATCCCAATTAGCCTCTAACACTATATCATCATATACCATTTGAGAAGAGCTAAATAAATACTCTATATAGTCTCCGTTATCGTCTGTATAATACCATCCAATAAAATCATATCCTTCTTTTGTAGGTGCTTTTGGAACTGTAAGCGTTGCACCAGATAAAACAGTTAAATTATATGTTCCATCTTCATATACATAAGAATTATCTGTTTCGTTCCATACACCATCATTAACATCAAAAGATACATTAAATGAAGGTATTTCCCAATTAGCATATAATGTTAAATTTGATGTTAATACAGTATTTGATTGATCACTCCAATCCATTGGTATTGTATTAGAAATATCTAGATACCATCCATCAAACACTCTGTCTTTAGTTTCAGATGTAACTAAAGGATATTCGAATGGGTTAAATAAATCATTTTCCCATTCTTGATATAAATTTTCTAAAGAAGCAATATTTGCACCATGTTTTGCATATAGTCTTCCATTTTCTAAATATATACCTTCTCTATTTAAGTCTTCACTTATATCTGATAGAACATATTCTCCATTAACATTAAATAGTGTTATATCATATTCATTTCTATCATAATAAAAATATATATCTGTAGGATTACTTTCTGTACCACCATTATTTGAAGTATAAGTTTTTCCAACTAATTCGTATCCATAAAAGTTTGGACCATTTTGTCCATCAGAATTATTTGTTGATCTAATTATTGTAGTTGAATCTTCCTCATAATACTTATTTACTCCACTAGTACCTGTATAAGATATTCCTGTATCAGTTTGTTGATCCAAGGCTTCATACATATAATGATATCTAAAATATCTTGGCCCTGTACTCCAATATCCATAAAGAACATGTTCTTCACTTGTATCATTTGCATCTATAATTAATTCCTGTGACATTATTGGGTAAAGACCTAAAACATTACGATTTGTATGAGTATCCCAATAAATTGAATCATCACTTGTTCCCCAACTCACAAAATAATATGTTGTATTTCCATTTGATTTATTTGCTACATCAGAAACTGTAGGCCATAAATCTGATATATCCTGCTCATATTTTGCAGTAATAGTATATTCATCATTTTCATACGTTACGCCATTTTTAGTGATTGTTGCAGCAGAACTAACAGTTGTCCAACTACATGCACTCTCACTTCCACCAGTCGCTGTTGCTACTTGATATGTATAAGTAGTACCTCCCCACAATGATGTTGATACCTGTTCTCTACCAGCCATAAATCTTAGAGTATATTCTTTTCTATCATAATATACATTTATATTAGTTGTAGAATCTCCTGATACCTCAACATCAAAATTTGGTGAACTTAAAGTATCATTATATTCAAAATAATCTTTATCATTACCCTTTATATTTTCAAACCCTTGCTCAATTAAAGTATCTAAATTTCTAATATCTGATACTCGAGTTTCTGTTTCTATATTTCTTACTGTATACATTCCAGCATTAGAATATGCTTCATTATCTGCATTTTCTACCATATACGTAATAGTAAAACTTGTACTTGCTATATTCCATTTTGCTCTAAAATATAAATCATTATTTGGCATGTTTGTTGGAGTAGAAATAACTGTTCCACTTTCTCTATCAATGCATTCCCATCCTAAAAAGACATATCCACTTCTTTGAGGTGTATATGAATCCAAACTAATATTTTGACCATACATTACATATATAGGTTCAAAATATGTTCCACCGTTCGAATCCAAATAAATATGATTATTATTTCTATCATAATATAATGACAATTCAGTTGTTCCATCGCTATTAACAGATGATTCTATTATAGACTTATCTCTATTAAAAGTATAACCTTCATAATCTAAAATTTCTGTTGTTACATTGTCTCCTATAAATACATTATCACTAAATGTCTCTTGATAAGAAATATCATATGTTCCATCTAAGTTTTGTAAATAATGTACCACCTTATATTCAGATGGTGCAGGAATATATGTTATAGTGTAATATATCCTATATACGTTTGTTCCCTCTTGTTTACTTACTTCAACATAATCTAATTGCTGTATTCTATCTAAAAAGTTATCATCTATTACATCACTTATAGAATTTATATTAGAAGTGTATCCATCTATTTGAGGTATATCAATATTAAAGCTTTCACCTTCATCAAAAACATAAACATCTTTACTATCTGCTGAAGAGCCATTTTGATACATATATTTTAAAGTAATTACATATGCAACTTGATTTTCATCATAAATAGTAGAATTTCCTATTTGTTCATCTATATTATAAAAATTTTCAAAAACATTAGTTCTAAAAACAGCTATATACATCAATATAGCCATAAAGACAGATACTATACAAATCTTCTTCATTCTGTTTTTGTTCATATATCATCCACTACCCCTTATTCCAAATAATAATATCAAATTTATTATACCAAAAACAGACAAATTCATCAATTTTATTACGTATTTTTCAGTATTCAATAAAAATTGTAACAAAAAAGATATTTTTTTGAAATATTCTTGACTATATGCATATTTTTTCGACTAAAGATGTACATTTTTCTTTACATTTTTTATATTTACAATTATATATTCATTAATTTCATGCACAGTTAAATCTTTTAAACCCTTAAAAACCATTTTCTTCATCATAAGTAATAACTACTCTTTATACAATATTTTAATTTTTTATTTTCTTTATATTTTATAGTATTAACTTTTACTAATCTTTCTAGTATTTCTTCTATGCTATCTTTTTAAAACATCTTTTTTTAGAATAGTATAATATAAATATTGAATCAATAATAAAAAATAGATTAAGATATATAAAAATCTATATATCTTAATCTATTAATCATTTTTATTTTTCTAATAAATAGCCGTCTATAGAAAAATATGTAATTAAATTTTTGTTTGTATAATTAATACTAAAATATGTAATAACAAGACATCTATTTTCATCTATTATAACCCTATTATTATTTTTAAAATATTCATTTATATCATCTTCATGCTCTATATATGTCTTTACCATATTTCTAAGATCAATGCTAAATTCATATTCTCCTGATTTTGTTGTAAACTTTAAATTTTTAAAAACAGCATCTATATCTTTAGCACCAGAGAAGAAATCATCACTATTAATATTATTATATATTTTATTATATCCTTGAATATTTAACATCTCATCATTTACCTTTACAGACATATGCTTAATATTATCTTCTTTATCATACTCATTATATTTATCATATTCAAAATTAATTATATTGTAAATTTCATCTGAATTTAAATAATTATTTACTATCTCTTCACTATTAGCATCATATATTAAATAATAATATGCACCTTGAATTTTTTGCTTATCACTCTCTGTTAGATCTTCTTTTTCTTTATATATTTTTAAATTATTAAACTGACTATAAAAAGAAATCTTATACATATTAATAAATGGAACAATTAAAGAGATTGTACTAATACCTACAAATACTATTAAAATATTTGCTATTTTTTCTTTATTTTTAAAATATAAAGCTATGTATATTATCTCAAATATTATTAGCATTACACATAAGTATCTTGCTTCAGTAAATCCATTATTTACTATTCTTACAGCTATTGAATAAACCTGCAAAAATATAAATGGTATAAATAAATATGGTAAATTCTTACATATTTTATATAATTTATTATCTTCTTTAAAATAAGTAGCCATAGTCCAAATAGGAAGTCCAAATATAAATAGGCCTGCAATAATTCTAAATATCTGATTTGATGGGACATCTAAAGTAAGTATAATTTTTGCAATATATAAATATATCACAATAAATGCAATAATTAAAAGACTAGGTAAAATTGTTTTCACTACAAATTTAAAGAAATTATTTATTTCACCTTTTACATTATAGAAAGAATATACTAATTTAGGAATATAATATAACCCCAATAGCAATACTTCTATTCTTAAATTTAATAAATACTCATCTGTATTTAATATAAGATATGAAAAAACTAATACTATAATTGCAAGACCTATACTTAATACAATAAAAATAATACTAGACTTTATCACATTTAAGCATACTTTTGTAACATATTCTTCAAACGATATATTGCTTTTCTTAAAGTTAGCATATATAGCAAAAGTTGCCAAACAAATACAATATGCTACTGTAAATCTTAATACGTAATTTACAAACATATCCTTATCTATACTAAATAAATCATTAGTAATGTTTAATAGATATGTAAGAATAATAGAGAAAATAAATAAAACAAATTCACCTATAATTCTTTTTTTATTAAGACTTTTTGTAATAGATTCTAGAAAAAATGAACCAACTCCAAATATTACTGAAAATTGTATATATTTAGGAACTATGTCATCAAATACTACACTATCCACTAAAATTGCATATACTATTGTTGCCAAAAATATAACAATAGTAGTAATAGTAAATTTACTAAATAAATTTTTAAATACATCTTCTACATTTCTAACTATTTCTTTTATTCTTATCATATAATAAACCATCCTTTTAAATACTATAATAGCATATAATTACTTTAAATTAACTATATGCTACTTATTAATATGAAATTTAATTTAAATTTTTAACTGTTAAAACAATTATTTTTTACTATCAGATGCAGGATTTAAAGCCTTAGTAGAATATTTACTCATCATTTTCTTTGCTAAAGCACAAATAATCGGATTAGTTGCTGATACCGCTTCAAGATTTTTCTTTAATCCTAATGTTTTTAAACAAGTGTCAGTATAGTCAACTACCATATCAAGACCTGAAACAAATGATGCCATATCTGAGTTTAAAAATATCATAGGATATGCCATTTCTTCAGGAGTAGCTAACCTTCCAGCAAGTCCAGTTTGAGCAATTAAAGCTTCCTCACTTCCAATCATGTCTTGAAATTCTTGTTTCATGCCTGTATCAGTAGATGCTGGTAATACATTATTTATTCTAATTCCAAGTTTAGCAAATTCTACAGCTTGCTCACATGCAAATTGAGAAAGACATCTTTTTGAGTACATATATGCAAAAGTTGCAGGTGCTGACATAGCCAACTTTTTAGTTAATTTTTCTACATCATCCCATGTTTTGGCATGAACAACTTTATTTTGTTCTTTCTTAAATTTTTTCCATTCAAGTCCAGCTGTTGATGTACAATATACAATTGAACATCCTTTTGTCATTCTTTGTTTTAAATAGTTTAAAGTAATATACATATTTGCTGTATAGTTACAATCAAATGTTGTTCTATAATCTGTTTTAGAGCCAGAAAGTCCAGCTATACCAAAAAAAGAATCAATATGCTCAGGAATATTTTTAAAAGCTTCATCTATTTCTTCTTTTTTAGCAAGATTACACTTAATAAATCTTGTGATCCCTTCTACTGGACAAGGATTTAAATCCAGTGCATATACCTTTGCACCCATATCTACAAGTGTTTTAGCAGTGGCTTCTCCCATACCACTAGAAGCTCCTGTTACCACACACACTTTATCTGTATATCCAAAATAATCTTTCATTTATATCCACCTCTTATTTAATTTTATCTTTTGTTATAATTATTTCTTTAACTTAATTCCATCACTAAATGCATTACCAACTCTTTCTCCAATTTTATAATATCCATGAGTATATGGATCAAAAGCAATCGCATTTACTAAAGAAATATCTACATTATCTCCCTTAATTACTTCTTCATTTGCTGATACATTTAATATTTTTCCTATAACGCCACATCCATATTTACCATCTTGATATTCTATAAATTCACACTCCATACATATTGGAAATTCATTTATAATTGGTGCATCAACAATTTCAGATTTTGTAGCAGTGAGTTTAGTATTTTCAAATTTATTTGGTGTATTGTTACCAGATACTATTCCTAAATAATCTGCTTCTACTACATGTTTAGCATCAGCAATACTAACAGTGAAAGCTTTTCTTTCTTTTATGTTTTTTACTGTTTTATGTGTCTCTGTTAAATTTAATATTATTTCATCTCTTTCAAGCATTGTTCCCCATGCTGCATTCATTACGTCAATAGTTCCATCCTCATTATATGTTGCAATCATAAGTACAGGCATTGGAAATATTGCCTCTGTAGTTTTAATTTTCTTTTTCATAATATATTCCTCCTAAACTTTAATATTACATACTATAGTATATCACAAAATAATAGATTTCTAAATATATTTATATATTAATTTTATCATTTTACTTTTTATATCAAAATGTACTATATAACATATAGTACATTAAAAACATTTCAAATTATAAAAATAAAAAAGCAAGCAACTTTGAAGTTAAATAAATTAGTTCACTTCACCCTTAGTTGCTTACTTTGTATCTATATATTTTCAATCCAATTATCTATTTCTTTTTTGGATGTAACAAGTTTGTTTTCTTCATAATTTGTAGTAAATACAATATTCATTTCATTTTCTACATTAGAATTTGGACATAACTTTTTAATTTCTTCAAATGTATGTCCAAGCCATCCAGCATTTGTTGCAAAAGGTATTATTTTTTTATTAGACAAATCGTTTTCTTTTAAGAATGTTCTAATTACTGGAGTTATTGTATACCACCATACAGGACTTCCAATAATAATCTCCTCATATTTTGATAAATCCACATTTATTTTTTTAAGTTCTAGTGTTTCATTACTACTTGAATTATTTTGCTCTTCATCAACAACTTTCTGATAATCTGTTGAATAAGGAATAACTGGCTTTAATTCTAAAATGTCACAATTTAATTTTTTTTGTATATATTCAGCTATAATTTTTGTATGACCAGTATACGTGTAATATACAATTAATTTATTGTTATTTTCCAATATTTTCACTTCCTTTTTTATTCAATTATAATTTTTCATACTCTTCATCTGTTACTTGTTCACACCATTCATTTGATGTTTCTTCACCAGGAACTTCTACTGCTATATGAGAAAACCAAGAATCTTTTTTCGCTCCATGCCAATGTTTTACATTAGCTGGTATTACAACTACATCTCCTGGCTTTAGACTTTGAGCCTCTTTACCCTCTTCTTGATACCAACCTTCTCCATCAACACAAATAAGGATTTGTCCGCCACCTTTTGTTGAATGATGAATATGCCAATTATTTCTACATCCTGGCTCAAATGTTACATTTGCAAGAGATACAACTGATTCTCCTGGCTTTGTTAAAGGTTTTAGATAAGAATTTCCTATAAAATATTTTGCATATGCTGTATTTGGTTCACCAAGTCCAAACATTCCTCCATGTTCTTGTTTTGTATCATCATCTGCATATACTTCTTTTGCCATATTAAATACAGCCCATGCATTTGGCCATCCCGCATAAAAAGCTGCATGAGTAATAATTTCCGCCATCTCTTCTTTTGTAATACCATTATTTTTAGCATTAATTAAATGATGTTTTAATGAATTATCAAATAAACCTTTTCCCATAAAAACACATATAGTCACAAGAGATCTATCTCTTAAAGATAATTTATCTTCTCTACTCCATACCTCTCCAAATAACACATCATCATTTAGTTCAGCAAATTTAGGTGCAAATTCTCCTAAACTATCTCTACCTGCTGTTTGCTTTTTCATATTAGATTCCTCCTTTTTCTGTTTTAATTAGCATTATATCACATTATTTTATATTAATTAATCCAATCCTCTACCTTTCCTTTTGATCGGTAAACTAAACTTCCTTGAATAGCTAGACTATCTAAAACATTAGCCCCTTTGCATATTTTTCTAACATCTGTTACCACACTTCCAAGACCTGAGCCTTCATGTGTAGTAAATACTTTTACCATTTTTCCTGTAAAATCTAATTTTTCAAGTTGAGTAAACATACACATTGGCATTGTTCCCCAATATATAGGAGAACCTATATATATAACTTCATAATCTGATATATCCTCCAAATATCTCTTTAACTCTGGTCTTGCATTCTGTCTTTTTTCTTCCAAAGCTTCATCACAACAAACTTTATAACTTGGTGAATATGGTTTTAATGGCTCTACTTTAAACAAATCAGCGCCTGTTAATTCTTGTATATATTCAGCGATAACTTCCGTATTTCCTTTATCTATATTTCCAACAGCATAATTTTCATCCGCTCTTGAAAAATATATAACTAGACTTTTCTTTCCTTTTACACTTTCTTTATTTCCAAATAATGACATATTTCTTCCTCCTTACATTAAATTTATTCTTCTATCTCACATAATACATGAACTGTTTTTCCAGCATCTTTTAATTAATGAACTACTTCAAATGGTTAAGTATTGCAATCACCAAAAAGAATTGTAAACGCATTCCAGCCCTCAAAATAATATATTTTATTTTTATATGCCATTGTTGTTAATTTACAACCTTCTTGTGATACTTTTTTAGGTAAATTTGTATAATATTCATGTTCTGTATATCTTTTGTAATTTGCTTCAAAGGGACACATTTTTGCAATTTTTTCAACTAACGGACAATCTACCATATTAGCATGATAAACTTTGCCGTCTATAGTAAATTTAAATCTTCTTGCCAAAATAATCTTACTCCTTTTTTACTCAAACTATTAATTATTTGGATTTAATG
The DNA here is from genome assembly GCA_944386635.1 of uncultured Clostridia bacterium. Lineage (GTDB taxonomy): Bacteria > Bacillota > Clostridia > TANB77 > CAG-465 > CAG-465. The sequence goes on along the minus strand of CALXBV010000029.1, from coordinate 45,066 downwards.
GTCCATAAAAGTACGATGCTGTTGCTCCACCATCAATTAGAAAATCTGAACCTGTTATAAATGCTCCCTTATCTGTCATTAAAAGCTCAGCTACATTTGCCACTTCATCAGCTGTACCTGGTCTTCCTGCTGGACATTTAGCAAACATATTCTTATAGAAATCTCCTCTTATTCCATTAAACTCATCAATAGCAAGTGGAGTTACTATAATTCCTGGTGATATTGAATTTATTCTTGCTCCTCTTTCTCCCCACTTTACAGACTCTGTCATAACTCTTTTTTCATTACATCTTTTAGCAAGTTGATATGCATGTAATGTATCTTTTATATTTTCTGGCTGTAATACATCTAATTTTAATAATTCTTCTGTAGGGGTAGTAGCTAATTGTTCATCAATTTTTGCACCTAATTGTTCCATTCTGTGTCCAGATTGAGATGAAATGGTAACACCTGTTCCTCCTTCTTTTATTACTTTTCCAACTTCTTCAAGTAATACTGCAGTTCCATATAAATCAACATTTAATATTCTCTCAATTGGAGCTTGTGAAGGAGATACTCCAGCACTATTAATAAGCATAGCAATCTCTCCATATTCTTGACCTTTTTTAATTAATTTTAATATTGATTCTCTTGATGAAATATCACATTCCATAGCTTCTCCATCAAATCCTGCCTCATTCATAATTTTTGCAATTGCATTTGCATTTTCTATATTTTTGTCTCCTACTACTATTTTCTTTCCATATCCAACTCTTCTTGCAATTGCCATTCCTATTTGACCTGCTCCTGTCCATAAAACAACATCCTTTTTCAATTAAATTACCTCCTAATATAAAATATAAAAATACAAAAAATAACTATAATTTTAGCTTTTGTATTTTATCATAATATATTTAAAATTTTATTTTTTACCTATTAAAATTATATATGTTTTATTTTAAAAGAGCAATTCCAATTTCTTATTTGTCAAATAAGTTACACTTATGTGAAAAGGAGTCACTAATAACTAGTAACTCCTTAAATATTATTTATATTCCTTTTCTAATATGTATGCAAATTTTTCTTTTAATATACATGTTGTCATTTTATTCCAAAAAGCATAATAGTTTATCTCTACTCTCTCACCATTCCTTACTAGTAATATTCTTGATATTCCTTCTATAACTTCTTTTGAAACTTGATGACTTGTTAAAATTAAAAATCCTTTATTTGCAGCAACTAGCATTCTTGCCTCATCTAGAGTTTCTGCAAATATAATATTTCCATTAAAGCCAAGTGTATTTTTATAATATTCTATCTCAATTTCTTGCTGACTTTTAGAAGCAATAACAATACAAGGAATTTGTTTTAAATCCTCAAATGTTACTTCTTTTAACTTAGAAATTAGAGATTTATTTGAGACTTCTATATAGCATGAACTTCTACATAAGTAATAGTTTACATATTCTTCTGATAATGCTCTTCTTTGATCATTTATAATTATATCAATTTTATCATTTCTAATTAACTCATATAATTCTTCATGATTGCCTGTATGTATTTCAATATCTATATCAGGATATATTTCTGAAAATTTCACGATTGCATTACGAATCTCAAAACCACAATAACTAATAATATATCCGATTCTTAATACATCATTTTTTTGTGTAGATATTCTTACAATAGACTGTTTTATTCTATCTATTTCATCTACTATTATTAAACTTTGTTTATAAAAATATTCTCCGGCACTAGTTAATGTAAAACCTCTATTTTTCCTTTGAAACAGTTTTACTCCAAGCTCATCCTCTAATGATTTTATAGCCTGAGAAATTGCAGACTGTGATATGTAATTTTCTTCTGCAGCTTCTGTAAAGCTATTATTTTTTATAATCGATATAAAATATTGCATCTGTTTAAATAGCATTTATTTCTCCTTAAACTTATTACTTCTATTTTCTTCCACCCCATACCATAAATTGTTCTACTGTTTCTGGATCATAGTGTGAGAAGAATAAACTACTTTGTTCATCTAATTTTAAAATCTTATCCATATCTTCATTAGATAGTTCAAAATCAAAAACATCAAAATTTTGTACCATTCTCTCTTTATGTACTGTTTTTGGAATAACTACTACATCAGATTGTATTAAAAATCTTAACGCAACTTGTGCAGCTGTTTTATTATATTTTTTACCTATTTCTACTAATGTTTTATTATTAAAGAAATCTTTTCTTCCCTCAGCAAAAGGTCCCCATGACTCATGAATACAATTATATTGTTTCATTACTTCATGTGCTTTTCTTTGCTGTTGAAAAACATGAGTTTCTACTTGATTTACCATTGGTGGTATTTCTACAAAATTTGCAATATCTATGAATCTATCCGGATAAAAATTAGATACACCTATTGCTTTTAATTTTCCTTCTTTATATGCTCTTTCCATTGCTCTATATGTTCCATAATAATCTCCAAATGGCTGATGAATTAACATTAAATCAATATAGTCCATTTGCAATTTTTTTAAAGAATCAAGAATTGACTGATATGCCTTTTCCTCTCCGGCATTTGAAATCCATACTTTTGATGTTACAAAGAATTCTTCTCTTGGAATACCAGATTTTTTTATTGCATTTCCTACTGCCTCTTCATTTCCATATGCTTGAGCAGTATCAATTAAACGATATCCAACATCAATTGCTTCGGATACTACCCTTTCACATTCATCTAGATCTGGAACTTGATACACTCCAAATCCTAAAATTGGCATCTTTACACCATTATTTAAAACTACTTCTTTCATATTTTGTTCCTCCTCTATTGATTTTAATAACTCAATATGATATATTTATATCATGTTAGAGTTACTCTAAGTCAATACTTTATATCTTATTTTTCAAAAAAAGAGATTTTTATATGTTAACAGTAAAAGAAGTTGCTAATAAATTTAATATATCTGAACATACTATTAGATACTATTCAGATCAAAATTTAATACCAGAACTTAAAAGAGATAAAAATAATAATCGTATATTCGATGAAAATTCCTTAAACTGGCTGCAAGGTGTTATATATCTTAGAAACTGTGGTATGTCTATAAAGTCCATAAAAGAATATGTAGATTTATGTCTAATTGGAGACTCTACTGTAAAACAAAGAAAAAATATAATATTAGAGCAAAAAAATATCATAGATAAAAAAATAGCAAAACTTCAAGAATGTTCTAATTATTTAGATCAAAAAAGTAAAATTTATGATAAAGTTATATTCAAAGAAATTAAAGATCCTACAAATCCGAAAAACTGGTAAGATTAATATCTTACCAGTTTCTAATTTATACATCCTTATTTTAGCCATTCTGGATTTGCTAAATACCAATCAATAGTTTTTATAATTCCATCTTCAAACTTTGTCTTTGGATACCATCCTAATTCATTTTTTATTTTTGTTGGATCTATTGCATATCTATAATCATGACCTTTTCTATCCTCGACAAATTCTATCAAAGATTCAGGTTTATTTAATCTTTTTAATATCAATTTTACTATATCTATATTTCTTCTTTCATTATGTCCTCCAATATTATATCTCTCTCCTGATATACCTTTATGAAATACTAAATCTATTGCTTCACAATGATCTTCTACATATAGCCAATCTCTAATATTTTCGCCAGTACCATAAATAGGTAACTTTTGATCATTTAATGCTAATTTAATCATATGTGGTATTAATTTTTCATTATGTTGGTATGGGCCATAATTATTAGAACAATTTGTTACGTTCACATTCATTTTAAAAGTTTCCTTATATGCAAAAGCTATTAAATCAGAACTTGCTTTCGATGCCGAATAAGGGCTACTTGGCTTTATTGGCGAAGTCTCTGAAAAGTAACCATCTTCTTTTAATGATCCATATACCTCATCAGTTGAAATATGAACAAATTTATTAGTACTACCTTCTCCCCACACTCTCTTGGCAGCTTCTAATAATGTGTGTGTTCCCATTACATTTGTATATGTAAATATAAATGGATTTTTTATACTATTATCTACATGTGATTCAGCTGCAAAATGAATAACGCCATTTATTTCATATTTTTTAAATAAATCCAATACGAAATCAAAATCACATATATCTCCTTTAACAAAGGTTATTTTGTCCATAACTTTTTTTAAATTATTTAAATTGCCAGCATATGTTAGTTTATCTAATACTATAATATTATAATTAGGATATTTATTTACAAAATATTCAACAAAATTTGATCCTATAAATCCCGCCGCACCTGTTACTAATATATTATTTTTCATTTTTGTTTCTCCTTTAATTTAATTTAAGTTAAGTTAAATTCTTGAATAAATCTGTTTTCTTTAACTCATCTAAGGTAGGCCATTTTGAGTCTTTTTCTGATGTCAATAAATCGTCAACTGTCATATCTCCTAATGGCCATTTTATATTTACATCTTTATCATTCCAAGCTAAGCCACCTTCTGCCTGAGGATTATATATATCATCACATTTATAAGTGAACTCTGCCTCATCTGACAATACTAAAAATCCATGTGCAAATCCTCTTGGAATCATAAACATTTTTTTATTATCTTCTGAAAGTATAACGCCTTCCCATTTACCATATGTTTGGCTATTTGGTCTTAAGTCTACAGCTACATCAAATACTTCACCTTTAATGCATCTAACTAGTTTAGCTTGTGTATTTTCTTTTTGAAAATGCAATCCTCTTAGGACTCCCTTTCTTGACTTTGATTGATTATCTTGTACAAAATGGTAATTTAGTCCTATTTCTGCAAATTCTTTATCACTATATGTTTCCATAAAGTATCCTCTATTATCCCCATATACTGTTGGTTCAATAATATATACTCCTTCTATTTTTGTTTCAATTTTCTTAAAATTTCCCATTATAATCTCCTTTAAAAAATAATATTATATTTATTCATACTATAACTTTACTTATTATTCATCGCCAAATTTATTTTCAGCCAAGTCTCTTAAGTATCTACCATACTCTGTTTTCATATATTTTTCAGATAACTCTAACAATTCACCTTTTGTTATCCAACCCTTTTTATATGCTATCTCCTCTGGACAACATACTTGCATACCCTGTCTTTTCTCAATTGTCTGAACAAAACTTGCTGTTTCTAGTAAAGCATCATGTGTACCTGTATCAAACCACGTCATTCCCCTGCCTAATTTTTCTACTTTAAGCTTTCCCATTTTCATATATTCATCATTTATACTTGTTATTTCTAATTCTCCTCTGGCTGATGGTTTTACATTTTTTGCAATTTCAACCACATCATTTGTATAAAAATATAATCCTGGAACAGCATAATTTGACTTTGGATTTTCTGGTTTTTCTTCAATTGATATTGCATTTCCATCTTTATCTATTTCTACAACTCCATAGGCTCTAGGATCTTTTACATAATATCCAAAAATAGTTGATTCATTATCTCTTTCACTTGCCTTTTTTAAAATTTCTGATAAATGTGATCCATAAAACATATTATCTCCTAAAATCATAACAACGTTATCATTTCCTATAAAATCCTCACCTATTATAAAAGCCTCTGCTAAACCATTAGGCTTTTGTTGTATTTTATATTCAAAATGCATTCCCCATTGAGATCCGTCGCCAAGTAAAGACTTAAAAGTAATCACATCTCTAGGAGTTGATATAATTAATACTTCCCTTATTTCTGCCTCCATCAATACGGATAATGGATAATATATCATCGGCTTATCATATACTGGCATTATTTGTTTAGATATTGCAAGTGTCAGAGGGTATAGCCTTGTTGCACTTCCGCCTGCCAATATTATACCTTTTCTTTTTGTCATTATTAAATCTCCTTTCTTTTCATATTATAATTTTATCAATATAATAATTTTTGAAACTATTTATTTAATTCAATTTCTAAATATCTTTTTAAGGCATCTTCCCAATCAGGGATATTAATTCCCTGTGCCAATATTTTATTTTTACATAATTGTGAATTCTTAGGTCTTTTAGCTTGCTTTATTTTCATTATTTCAATATATCTTTCTGTTGAAACTGGATTTACTTTACAATCTATATTTGCAAGTTCAAATATTTTTTTTGTAAAATCATACCATGTTGTAAATTTCTGATTTGTTGTATGATAAATACCAAATGGTATTTTCTTTTCAATTGCTTCTTTTATTATATTTGCTAAATCTTCTGCATATGTAGGACTTCCATGCTGATCTGATACAACATTTAGTTCCTCCTTTTCTTTTCCTAACTTAAGCATTGTTCTTACAAAATTATTTCCATCACCGTAAAGCCAAGCTGTTCTAAATATATAATATTTATCTGTGTTTTGCATTACTTGCTCTTCGCCATGCAATTTTGTTTTTCCATATACTGTTACAGGACCAACATTATCTGTTTCTACATAAGATTTTGAGACATCTAGCTCTCCATCAAACACATAATCTGTACTAATATGCACTAGGGTTGCACCTATTTTATTTGCAGCATATGCTAAATTTCCTGGTCCATCTGCATTTATTTTTTCAGCTATTTCAAAGTTATCTTCTGCTTTATCCACAGCAGTATATGCAGCACAATTTACTATATACTCAGGTTTCACTTCTTCTACTGTTTTCAAAACTTCTTCTCTGTCTGTAATATCTAGCTCTGACACATCTGTACATATTAATTCATTATATTTTTTTAATTTTCCTATTACAGACTTTGCGAGCATGCCATTTGCTCCTGTTATTAATATCTTCATACTTTTAATCATTCCTTTCTCAATATTTATTCACCAAATCTATTTATTTTTCAATATTCTTTTTATTTTTTCGCTCTTATAATATCATTAAAATAGAAAAAATGCAAATATTATTAGTTTATTCAGCTATTAATGACCTTGAAATATATATTAATTTAAATTAATATTTGCGTCTATTAATTTACTATTTAATTTTTTATATAATATAATTAATATATTCTATTTCCATTTTTAGCTTTTTTATTTGGCTCCAATAGTATAACACCATCATCAGAATCTACACCTAAAACTAATACTTCACTTTTTACTTCAGATATTCTTATTGGTTTAAAATTCATAACAGCTATAATCTGTTTTCCAATTAATTCATCTGATGTATATAAATCCGTTATCTGAGCCGATGACATTTTTACTCCAATTTCTTCTCCAAAGTCTATTTTTAATTTGTAAGCGCTTTTTCTAGCACCTTTATTTATACTAGCTTCTATCACAGTTCCAACTCTCATATCTACTTTCTGAAAATCTTCTATTTCTATCATTTTTTTATTTCACCTCTTATATATTTTATAGCTTTAGGAATATATGCTATTGTATCAGAAGATTTCATGGCTATATCTGTATATTCTTCTTGTGCAAATTCTCCTGCTATCCCTGCAAGATAAGCTCCTGCCGCAACAGATAAAGCACTTGCATCATTATATCCAAGCATTCCAACAAGTATACCAGACAAAACATCGCCACTTCCAGCAGTGGCCATACCGGGACACCCTCTATTTACCAAGTATGTTAAATTTCCATCAGTTACAACAGTTGTAGCCCCCTTTAAAAGTAATATTACATTATACTTTTTAGCAAATTCTATAGCTAAATTTATATTATTCTTTTTAATTTCATCTATACTTATCTTACTTAATCTTTCGAACTCTTTTAAATGAGGTGTTAATACAACCTTACCTTTTGCTTTAGATAATATATTCATATCCATTTTAGATAAAGTATTTAATCCATCCGCATCTATTATTATTGTTTTATCAAAAGAGTTAAGTATGCCTTGAAGTATTTCAATATTATCTCTTCCATTTCCCCAACCCATTCCAATAAGTAATGCATTTAATTTATTTAACGCCTCTTTAATTTTTTCTTTATTCATAATCATATGACCACTTTCATCTGAATCCATTAAAAATAAAGTTTGTTCAAGTAAAAAAGGAGAAACTGAATCCTTAATAGAATTAGGTATAATTACACGTGCTATACCACATCCTGCTCTAAGTGCGACACTACTCATATTAGCAAGCTTTACTGCTCCAGAATATTCTACACATCCTCCCATTATTCCTACTGTTCCAAAATCTCCTTTATTACAATCATTATCTCTAAATTTAAAAAAGTCACATATATCACTTTTTTCAATTTCAAAAATATTTTCTTCTACTTTTTTCATCTTATATTTTCCTCAAAAAAAACTTAACTGATATAATACTAGCATAAAAGCAAGTAATTATCAACAAATTACTTGCTTTTATATAAATTATTATATTCCTTTAAATTTCTATTTGCTCTAAAAATCATATAAATTGCCATAAAAGTATTGATAGCACAAATAGCTCCACCAAAAATTCCGATCATTAATCTTCTAAAATCTAAATCATTATTACCAAATTGATATATCATTGCTACTTCTAAAGATAACATTGAAATCATTGCCACTGTCAAATTTATAAATTTACTTGCCAGTAGCACAGGACTATCACTTTTTCTATATTTAAATGCATTTATAAAAGCACTAATTATCAAATAGAAATCATATAATGCAACAATATAAATGATATATCCCGCATAAATTATATTCTGATTATTTTTAAGTATTAAAACAATCATTCCTGTTAAAACAATATCTAATAATAACAACATAATGCCACACCATTTTAATCTTTTATATTCTTTTAATTTACTCTCTCCAAAATCTTTTATATTATATAGCAATAGAATCTTCATTAAGCCCAATAAAAAATAATAAACAGCAAAAGTAATAAACCAAAACGATCTATAATAAATACCAACGCTTAAATTAAATATACAATATAAAATATTAAAAATTATAGTTAAATATAAATTCAATCTTGTTACAGTAAAAAAATTTTCTTGATATAACTTATATAATCTATTTTTCTTAATTAATCCGTTCCCAAATCTACATATTTTACAAAAACATAAAATAAATATAATTAAAGCATAAGTGGATAAAGCATAGCTGACATAAGCAATAATAGTATCTTCTAAATGAAAGCTAAATACATATATAAGTAATCCAAAGCCTAAAATAAATAAAATACAGCCAATTATTTTATTCGGATATAATAAACTATTAATGAGTCTTTTTATCATTACAACACCCAACCTATTGCATTTTCATTATACAATAAAAAGGAGAATTAATCTCCCTTTTTTATATATTATTGTTTATTTCCTTTTAAATATGTATATATTGGATAATTAAGTACACATATAAGAAGTCCTATAACACCTGCTATTATACCAATTATCATATTTGTTTGACTTGGATTTTCTACCATAACTCTACTCATTCCAAATCCCATTATTAAAGCTCCAACAACTCCAATAATCCAAGTAAATACTATTCCCCAATTTATCGGTTCATGTTGCTTTTTAGGATGATTAGATCTATATACAGGAACTATACAAAGTAATACTATAAAGCCTATTATACTAACAACAATACCAGCATTAAATAAATTCCATTCAGGTATTAGACACATACACATGCCCATGGCAAATATTAAACCTCCAACAGTTCCTAAAATGATCTCTACTAATGTATCCTTTTTCATTTTCTTATTCCCCCTTATTTTTATTTAGTTTTTCTTTTTCATCTAATTTTCTTTTTTCTTCTTCAGCTTTTAATCTAGCTTTAGCTTCTTCAACAGTTTCTCCATCTTTTGTTAAGAATTGATCAACAAATTTATATTCAATCTTTTTATATCCCTCAACTACATTTTTCTCAACCTTTTTATAGCCACCAACTACTGCATCTTCAATTTTCTTATTAACTTTTACTAATTTTGATTTTGCCATATATTTCTCCTTTCTTTTTAAACAGCACTTGTTTGTTTAATACATTTTTAGTATAATATTAATAGTGACAAAAAACAATCATCAATTTATCAACATGTGTTGGAATAAAGGAGTCATATATGAATACACCAAATAATAAAAGAAAACGACAATCTCAAGAGAAAATAGAAAAAATATTTATAAATCTAATACAGACAAAAGAGATTAATGAAATATCTGTAACTGATATTTGTAAAATTGCTAAATTAAATAGATCAACATTTTATGCTAATTATCTTGACATATATGATTTAGCAGATAAAGTGGTACAAAAAATTGAAGACGATGTTTTTTCTTTATATAAAATAGAAAGAGAAACTAAAAATAATACAAATGACTTTTTAAAACTTTTCAGACACATAAAAGATAATCAAATATTTTATAAAACTTATTTCAAATTAAACAGAGATAAACATTTTATTATAAAAGAATATGATACAAATCTATCTAAAATGATGTATGATAACAAATATATAGACTATCATATGGAATTTTTTATGGCTGGTTTAAATGCCATTGTAAAAAAATGGCTATATAATGACTGTAAAGAGAGTCCAGAAGAAATAGATAAAATATTAAAAGACGAATATAAAAATAAGAATATCACCTATCTTAAGTGATATTCTTTTTAATTTTTAAAATGATATTTTATTTTAGATATGTATTAAAGAATTCCTCAATTTTATCAAAAGGAATAATATCTAATCTATCATATAAATCAGTATGAACTGCATTTGGAATAATCATAAGTTCTTTATTATCTGTATATTTGCTATCTTTTACCATATTACTATAAGCATCTTTACTCATATAACATGAATGCGCTTTTTCTCCATGTATCACTAAAACGGCACTTCTAATTTCATTAGTATATGTTAAAATTGGCATATTCATAAATGACATTGTTCCTGTTACATTCCATCCGTCATTAGAATTTAGTGATCTTTTATGGTATCCACGTTTTGTCTTATAGTAATCATAATAATCTTTTACAAAAAATGGTGCATCTTCAGGAAGTGGATCTACTACTCCCCCTGCTCTTTTATATGTTCCTGTTTTATAATCTTCTGTTCTTTGTGTGTTATATGTTACACGAAGGTTATGTCTTTCTTCTTCACTATCATTTGCATCAAAATATCCTTTTGCTCCAATTCTTGACATATCATACATTGTAGATGCAACAGTTGCTTTTATTCTTGTATCAATTGCTGCTGTATTTAGTGCTAATCCTCCCCATCCACATATTCCGATAATTCCGATTTTTTCTGAATCAACATTTTCTTGTACTGATAGGAAATCAACTGCTGCTTGAAAATCTTCTGTATTTATATCTGGGGAAGCAACATAACGAGGATTTCCACCACTTTCACCTGTAAATGAAGGATCAAAAGCAATACTCAAAAATCCTCTTTCTGCCATAGTTTGAGCATATAATCCTGATGCTTGCTCTTTTACTGCGCCAAAAGGTCCACATACTGCAATTGCTGGTAATTTTCCAGATGAATTTTTAGGTTCATATAAATCTGCTGCTAAAGTTATTCCATAACGATTGTGAAATGTAACTTTTCTATGATTTACCTTTTCACTTTTAGGGAATGTTTTATCCCATTCTTCACATAAATTTAGTTTTTCTTCCATAAAAATACCTTCTTTCCTTTTTATTTATATTATTCTCTAAATAAGAGTTTAATATCATTCACAATTATCATTTATATCTGATATTTTAATTTATATTATCATCAATATTCTCTTTTTCTTCCTTTTTAACTTTATATAAGAAAAAGTCAAGGCGGTCTATTTGTTTTTGTAATTTATGTTCACTATCTAATACTTTTTTTCTATAACAAGTTAATTTTTTATATATACTTTCTTTTTTTCGCCTGTTATATAAATCTAATATTTCTTCAATTTTTTTATTATTACACCCCTCATCTTTCAAATTTTTGATAATTTCTTGTTTTAACAAATTTATTCCTCACTCTCTTTCTTTACTTTATTTTTCATTTAAATTATATCAAGTAAAAAACATTATAGCAAATACTTATTATGCATATATATCTATGCTTGACAGCTATATTAAAATATAATAAAATGTACAAAAAAGGAGTATATTATGGAAATAAGAGTTTTAAAGTATTTTTTAGCAGTTGCAAGAGAACAAACTATTTCGGGTGCAGCTAATTTTCTTCATCTTTCACAGCCAACACTTTCAAGACAGCTAAAAGATTTAGAAGATGAATTTGGAAAACAACTTTTTATTAGAGGAAATAAAAAAATAACTCTAACTGAATACGGTATTTTACTTAGAAAAAGAGCTGAAGAGATTATTGAATTAGTTCAAAGAACTGAAAATGAAATGACTACTGAAAATATTGAGGGAAATGTATGTATAGGCACAGGTGAAACAGAAGCAGTTGATATTGTAGCAAAATGTATAAAGAAAATGAAAGAAAAATATCCTGACGTCTTTTTCAATATCTCAAGTGATGATGGTCAAGACGTATTAGATAATCTTGATAAAGGACTTATAGATTTTGGAATTGTTCTTTGTCCTTTTGATAAAAGTAAATATAATTATTTAACACTACCTATAAAAGATGTTTGGGGAATTTTAATGAGAAAAGATAGTACACTTGCAAAATTAGATTATATATCCCCAAAAGATTTAATAGATAAACCGCTAATAATTTCAAGAGAGGTACCAAATACACTTGAATTTACAAAATGGATAAAAAAAGAGCTTAATAAGTTAAATATTATTGCTACATATAACTTAGTATATAATGCCTCTATTTTAGTAAAAAATGGACTTGGATATGCTTTAACACTAGATAAATTAGTAAATACATCAGAATACTCTGATTTTCGTTTTAAACCATTATATCCAAAATTAGATTTAGAAATAAATATTATTTGGAAAAAGTATCAAATATTTTCTAAGCCGGCTGAAATCTTCTTAAAAATATTGCAAAAAGAAATAGATACAAGTGACTAACTTGTATCTATTATTTTATCTATTTTGCAAATAATACATTTTCAGACTTATATTGCTTTATTATATATACTAATACAACAGTTATATAAATAATTGTAGAAATAGTCATAAGTGCAATATTTAATATGTCTATATTACCATTATTAATATCTGTAAATATTAATGTAAAGTTTAAAAATGGTATTATTGAAAGCAATGGTGTAGTTGTTATTCCGATCATAAATGCAATCATTCCAGGAAATAATGATATAAATGTTAATGGTGTTAGAGCACTTTGTGCCTCTTTAAATGTCTTTGAAGTACTTGCAATTGCAATACATAGTCCACTTATAAAGAAAGAATATGCAATAATTACTAAAACAGCAAATACTATACTAACTGGTGAATACATTATATCTATTCCTTCATATATTGAAAACATGTTTTGTGTAACATATAATGAAATAATTGCTAAAACTAAACTTATTATACCTGTAACAATTGAAGACACTGTAACTCCTAAAAACTTTCCTACAATTATATCCCTGCTTTTTATTGGAAAAGTAAGTAAAGTCTCAAGTGTTCCTCTTTCTCTTTCTCCTGCAGTTGTATCAGTTGCAGGGTATGTTGCAGATACTGTTATTGCCATAATTATAAATAAAAACGCATAATTTTTTATATAATTTGCAAAGAAATTATCTTGCTCTATTACATTTTCTTCAACAGTTATAATATTTAATACCTGATTTGGATCTATATTATTTTCTTGTAAATAATTTTGCTGTAAATATTGCTTATACGTATTAAAATACGCTTCTACAAGTCCTGTTGAATATGTACTATTATCTGAGCCATCACTATTTATAATATAGTTATTTTCATTTTTAGTTATATATAAATCAATTTCACCCTTACTATACATTTGACTTAATTCTTCTTCTGTCCCATTTACCACTTCAATATTCATTTGTTGAGCTATATTTTGTTCTACATCACTCATTTCATATGCAAATCCAATTTTATTATATTCTTGTACATCTTTATTTACTTGAGATTCAAATAAAGCAGACATACCAACAACTAAAAGTGGTATAAATATTGGTATTACAAGCATCATAGCAAGAGATTTCTTATCTCTAAATAATTCTCTTAATTCTTTTTTTAATATATTCCATAAATTACTCTTCATTTGATACACCTCCAATCATTGCAAAAAAAGCATCTCTTAAATTTGTTGTATGTGTATCATTTTTTATCTTATCCGGTGTACCGGACTTAATAACTTCTCCTTTATTAATCATAATTACTCTATCACAAATATTTTCTGCCTCTTCCATATAATGTGTGGAATATAATATTGTCTTACCTTTTGTTCGTTCTTCTTTTATAAAATTCAATATTATTTGACTAGAAATAATATCAAGTCCTGTTGTTGCTTCATCCAAAATATAATATTTAGGATTATGAACTAAACATCTTGCTATATTTACCTTTTGAGTTTGTCCTGTAGATAAATTTTCTATTTTGTTATATAAAAATTGCTCCATCTTTAATACTTTTGTTATCTCTTCTATTCTTTTTTTACTTTCTTCTTCACTAACTCCATATATGTCACAGCACATCTTTAATAATTCATAAGTTAATAGTGTATCATAAAGTTTAGTATTTCCAGACAAATATGCAATTTTTGTTTTTATTTCTATTTCATTTTCTTTATAATTAAATTTATCAAATGTAATTTTCCCCTCCGTTGGTTCTAAAATTCCTGCAATCATTCTAAGTAATGTCGTTTTACCTGCTCCATTAGGTCCTAATATTCCTATGATTTCTCCATCATTTGCAGTAAAACTTATATCTTTGTCTGCACAAAATTCTTCTTTTTCTCTTTTATTTTTATATCTTACAAATTTTTTAGTAACATGTTCTACTTTTATCATTTTTTCCTCCATATATAAAAACTTTATATTATATTAAAACTTAAATAAATTTAACCCTATATCTTCATCAAAATATCTATCTACTCTTCCATTAATAATATTTATTATCATCTCACATGTAGCACTAACAATTGCTCTATTTAAATGTCCACCAAATACTTCTCCCTTGTCATTTCCAGCACTCATATGAATATGTGTATAAAATTCATCATTCATTGTATTTATAGTTCCTGTTAAAGAAACTATCTCAAAATCCCCTTTAAATTCATTAGAATAATATTTTTTATCATTAATTTTAAATACTCCAACTGTAAAATCATTTGTTGCACCAAGTGCATTAATATTTGCAAGTTTTATATTTTCTTTTAACGAAATTTCTTTTATTTTATCAAGTATTTCTTCTCCTCTATCTATTCTCGCAACTATAGTGTTATTAAATCTTCTATACTCCATAAAATTTACCTCCTCATTATCACTTCCTATAATCATATTAATACACAAAAATTATACTATATTTTATTTATAATGTCTAAATATTTACATTAAAGTGTTATATTTATTATTTGTAAAAAAATAAAGCACTTCTTTTTTAAAAGATAGTGCTTTAAAATAAATTATATGTCAATTATAATAAAATATGATTTTATTATGTTCTTTCTACAAATTGCTCAACTCTCATATGAAGATGATATTTTTCTCTTAAATCAGCAATCTCTTTCATCATTGGTGATTTATGATGTTTATCTAATGCTTCTTGATTTTCCCATCTATCTATTAATAAAACTGTTTCTGGATCATCCATTGGAAAGAAATATTCATATTTTTTATTTCCTTCTTCATCTCTTACTCTTGCTACAACTCCTTTTTCCACCATTTCCTCTGCAAATTTTCTTGCACTTCCATTTTCTCCTGTATAATATATATTTATTGTTAAACTCATATTGAATACCTCCTTAATTTTTTACTATTTAATATAGATCTCTTATTTCTAATCAACTCTTTCAATAGTAACTTCAAAATCACAATCTATGTTTCCAAGTATTTCAGTACCAGATTCTATTGTTCCCAATTTGTATAAAGAACTAGAATATCTAAAATCTTTATAAAATACTGAAATGTTTCCCCATGGCGCATAATATGAAAAATCTCCTACTTCTGGTGTATAACCAGAAGGTAATCCTTCTGTTGATAATTCACTTGGTAATGTTGCAATTTTTTCTGTATTATTAAAATCTTCAAATGTTAATGTTAGTGGTAGCATATTTAAAAATTCTCTACTTGCCACATTATCATCTAATTTTACAAATACTTCATTTCCATTTACAGTTAATTTTATTCTTGCATTTTCCATATCTACTTTTTCTCCTTCACTTTGTGAATTTTGAATTTCATTTATATTAGTATCATTATTATCATTTGTAATACTTTCTGCAGTATTATTAGTATCATTTTCCAAAGTTTCTTGATTTAGACTATTATTATCTTCTGCAGTATTTTTAAAATTAAAATAGTATATACTACCTGCTATAATACCAACTATTATAATTAATAAAATTATACTTAAAGTAACCTTTTTCATTTATTTTCTCCCTAAAATCTTATTTGAGATAGCCACTCATTTACTTGACTTTGTGAATTTTCTACATTATTATCTCTTATTGACAATCCTTCTGTTACAGTTGCATTTGGCTCTTCTTGAGCTATATTATTTGGTGTACCTGATAATCCTGATCCTCCACTTGTAGTAAATGGAGCTATTGTTTTTCCAGATAAATCATATTCATCTAAAAATGTGTATATTGCCATTGGCATATCTGACCACCAAATAGGATATCCTAAGAATATAGTATCATATTCATCTATATTATCTATTTGTGTACTTAAAGCTGGTCTTGCATTCTCATTCCTTTCTTCTTGTGCTATATCTAATAAATCATTATAATTATTCGTATATGGCTCTTGAGTCTCTAACTTAACTATATCTCCTCCTACTGCTTCATGTATAAAATTTGCAACCATTTCTGTATTTCCTGTATGTGAGAAATATACTATTAATATATTTTCATTTTCTGTACTATTTTGTTGTTCTTGTGTTTCAGTTTGATCATCTTCTACTTGCTCAACATATTCTTCTTGCGGTGGCTCCTCTACTACATTTTCATTATCTCCAAACAAACCAACACCTACTATTATTCCTAAAATTGCAACTATAATTACTAAAAATATTAATATTATTACTTTTTTATTCATGTTCTACCTCCCTTTCTTTTACTATTTATCTAATTTTAAACATTTTCCAATAGTATCACCTGTTCTTAAATATGTATAATTAGGAAATTCGAACAATACAGGACTAAATTTCGTATAATCTATTTTTCCATTTGTATCCAAATTTTCTTCTTGAACATAAGTGTTTGCAATTGTCATTATAAAGTTATCAAAATTATCTGTTTCATAATTATCTTCTACTTTACATTCCATAACTACTGGTGCGTTATTTATTATTGGTGCTCCTGCTTCACCTATATGATATTCAAAAACATCTGATTTATCTTGCTTCCTTCCACTTACACTACCTACATAATCTGCTTTTTTTAACATTTCTTCACTTACTATATTAATAGATAATGTTTTTGTATCTCTAATTCCTTTATTTGTATAATGTGCTTTTACTAAGCTTACCATTACTCTATCATGTCCTATAATTCCACTATGCCCTGCTAAAAGCCAATTTACTTTTCCATCTACCATTGCTCCTATTACTAATAATGGCATAGGGTATAATGCTAATTTTGAGCCTATATTTTTTTGCATTTTCATTTCCTCCTATCCTAACTTATTATATTGTTCGTCTGAAACTGGCTCACACCATTCATTTGAAGTATCTTCTCCTGGTACCTCAATAGCAATATGAGAAAACCAAGAATCTTTTTTTGCGCCATGCCAATGTTTTACATTTGCAGGAATTACAATAACTTTTCCTGGCTCTAAACTTATTGCTTCTTTTCCTTCCTCTTGATACCAACCGTATCCTGCAGTACAAATCAATATTTGTCCTCCATTTTTAATTGAATGATGAATATGCCAATTATTTCTACACCCTGGTTCAAATGTTACATTTGCTAAAAATAATGAGCTGTTATTGTCCACTAATGGATTTAAATAACTTTTTCCTATAAAATATTGCGCATAAGCATCATTTGAATTTCCCTTTCCAAATACATTTACTTTTTCAAATTCTTTCTCGTTCATAAATATTCCTCCTCTTTTCTATTAACATTTTTAATTTTATTACTATCTAATCTGGTATTACTTCATTAATACAACTAATAGCATTTAAACTTCTTGGATATCCTATATAAGGAAGAAGTGCTGTTACTGTATTTAATAATGTTTGCTTATCATTTCCGACATTCACATTTCCTGCTATATGTCCTTTTACTTGTGGTTCACAGCCTCCTTGTGAAATTAATATTGAAAATGTAACTAATTCTCTTGTTTTAACATCTAATCCGTTTCTTGTATAATAATCTCCAAAACAGTTATCTGATAAAAATCTTTGGATATGTACTTGATTTTTTGGCGAATTTTCATAATTTTTATCTATTACATCCCCAAATATTGATTTTTGGACTTCTAATCCTTTTTCCATACGATTTTCTCTAGTTGTAGTTCCTTGCTTTTCTAATGGTAAAGTAATTCCTCTTTTCTCAAATATTTTATTTGTTGGCTCAAGTAAATCTAATACTTTTAAAACTCCTACATAAGGAATTGCTTGATATAGTATTTCTTTAATCTCTACTGGAGTAACTCCGACATTTAATGCTGCTTCTACAAAGGTCTCATATCTTTTAGGTGTTTGTACTGCAATTGATGCAGCTAATATTACAATTTGTCTTGTTTTGTCATCTAAATGGTCGTATTCTTGTGCCTCATCTAAGCTAAAATTTAATACAATCTCAATTAATTCTTTATCATTATTATAATTTAGATTTTTTTCTGGAAATAACTTTTGATAGTTTTCCATTGCTTTTTTACTAATATTCATAACCTTTACCTCCTTAATTTTTAATATTTTTATTTTTTACTTTTCTTACCAAAGAAAAAATAATATAAATAACAAGCGCTATTACAATTAATACAGATAGATATTTCAAGTAAAATAATACTGGACTCTGTTCATAATCAAAAAACTTAAAATCATTTACTAAAAACATATCTTCCCATACTTTTAAATTTACAAACGAATATATTCCTATTCCCGCTAAAAGAATTAATATGAAGTAATATATATATTCAAATGTGCTATTTTTCATCTTTGCATTTAATTTATTCATTAATGCAGTTATATGAAGTCCAACATGAATTGCCATTAAAACAAATCCCCATGATGTTGATAACATATGCAATCTTCTTCCAAACATAGTTGTAGGAATATCTAAAAACGCAAATACATCAGATGAGATCATAATTCCACTTACCATCATTCCCAGCATTGCAACAAACAAAAGTAAATTAATACAAATGTGAAATGTTCTTTGAAAATTATGCTTTCCTTTAAATATTGATTTATACCACTTTATATTTAAAATATTATGAATAATAAATAATATAAATGTGATTGTTCCTAATATTTCATGTACCTCATTTTCTGTTGCATAATATCCCATTAGTATTATAAAAAAACAGGTCATGCTAACATCTAGTACTATTCTAAATCCTTTGCTCATAAAAATACTCCTTTACTACTTTTTATAATCAATCATTACTTAATAATTAGATAAATTATTTTAATTTTATTCCCACTTATAATTATTTAATCTTTTTTCCTAGTTCATAGGCTTCTTTATAAAAATGAGATGGCATCATACCTACTGTTCCACAACCTTTTCCTACGATCATCCCTTCATCTTTGTAATGCATATAACTTACCAACTTTTTATAATGTACTATCAAAGGCTCTACTGTGGAATTATCTGTATTCCAACAAGTTAAAATAAATGCTGT
This sequence comes from uncultured Clostridia bacterium, assembly GCA_944386635.1. Taxonomy (GTDB): domain Bacteria; phylum Bacillota; class Clostridia; order TANB77; family CAG-465; genus CAG-465. The sequence goes on along the minus strand of CALXBV010000029.1, from coordinate 25,242 downwards.
TTTTAGTCTTTTGCTGCTTATTCTTACAGTTCTTGAATAAAATCTATCTATTGCAGCTTTAAGTGGAGCTGTCATTGCAAAATAATAAACAGGAGTTGCAAATGCTAACATATCTGCATCTTCTATCTCATCTAATATTTTTTCCATATCATCTTTAAATACACAATCTCCATCCATTCCACAATGGTTACAACCTATACAAGGATGTATATCTAAATGAGCTGTATCAAATCTTACAATCTCATTATCATTTTCCTTCGCTCCTCTTATAAACTCATCAACTAATGTATTTGATGTTCCATGTAAATTATAACTTCCTGTTAATATTACTATTTTCATAAAATCACCTCTTATTTCTAATTTAACAATTTTAAAATTCCTTTATATGTAATTTCGTATATAGATAAATACTTAAATGGTACATCTGCAACCTCCATAGCTTCTTTTTGTTTTTGTGTTACTTCTGCATAAGGATATATTCCATACATTAATGGAAAAAATAAAAATACAAATTCATCTTTTTTATCATCATTCATATCACCAAAGAACTTGTCTACACATTTTCTTACCATTTTTATTGCATTTCCATACGACTTTTTAAATTCAATTAACTCTTCCATCCTGCTATTTTCTTCCATATCATACATATTCATCGAAAGCAATTTTAATAAATTTTTTCTTTTAGAAACTGTATTTGCTAGTTTATCTGCAAATTCTTCTTTTGTAATATTGAAATTTTTCTCGTATATTTCATTTAAATCATCTATCCATCTTTCATATTCTCTCTTTAAAAGTGCAAGAAAAATTTCTTCTTTAGTTTGAAAATAATTATATATTGAAGTACGAGAAAATGTTGTTTCTTCGCCTATACTTTTTATTGTTATATCTTTAAAACTATTATTTTCATAAAGTTTTTCACATACATTAATTATTTCTTCTTTTCTTTTATCAAGTATATTTTTTGTCATTTTTCCCTCCTTTTCAATTATTATTTTTAATATTTATATTTTTTGACATCGTGTCAGTTCTAATTATTATATATCACATTTTTGACATCGTGTCAATATTTTTTTATAAAAATAAAAAAAGAGTAATTACATAATTACTCTTTAATAAAACTGTAAACATTAAGTTATATATAATACTTAAAAATATTTGACCAAGAAATATTTAGTAAGTTTAGGATTTTTTTTATTTTCTCTTACAAATTCAACTTTAAATCCACACTTTTTATAAAACTCAGGTGCTTGAAATTCATAAGTACTTAAATTTATATTTTCAAATCCTTTATCTTTAAAATAATTTTCAACTGCTTCTATGAGTTTAGTACCAATATGTTTGTTACGATACTCTTCAAGTATAATAAGATCACTTATATGAACTTCATTATAATATGAATGTCCTGTTATTATTCCAATAATATTGTTATTTTCTTTAGCTATAAAATTAAAAGATTTATAATCACAGATCACATCATTTTTTGTAGCAAATTTATTAAATTCATCATCTATCATATCATAAATATCTTCATTTAAATTTTTTTTATATTCTATATTTAACATTGCTATCCTCCTAATAAGTTATGGTTTTTATTGCTTTTTAATTAATGAGCTTATTAACATACCTACACATAATCCTAAACATAATCCTATACTTATACAAATGCCAATATTATCTATTATAACACCAATTACTGATCCAATTATAAGTCCAGCACTCATTCCATATAGCATTCCATCATTCATATAATTTTCTGTTTCATTATTATTTTTTTCATTTTTATCACTTTTTTTCATATATATCTCTCCATATATTATAATCCATCATTAAAACTAGTAAACATTCCTCTTTCATTTTTTGGAAGTCCATATTTTTCTTTTCCAAGATTTATTGCCTTTATCATAAAAGCCATATTTCTTCCTAAATTTCTCATTGTTTGCAAACCTTCCAAATCTTTTTCAACATCATCTGCTACAAATCCATGTACTTCATTCCAATATGAACTTGATACTATTGGCATATTACTTATTGTAAAATATTTATTTATTTCATCAAATGCTGATGTACTTCCAGCTCTTCTTGAAGATATAACTGCTGCACCAACTTTCATTGTTTTATCAAAATGTGTACTATAAAATAATCTATCTAGTAATGAAATTATTGTTCCATTAGATCCCGCATAATATACAGGTGTTCCAACTATAATTCCATCTGCCTTTTCAAATTTAGGTGCTATTTCATTTACTAAATCATCAAATACACATTTACCTTTTTTAGTACAAGAATTGCAAGATATACAGCCTCTTATATCTTTATTACCAACATCAATAGTTTCAGTTTCTATCCCCTCATTTTTTAAAGTATCTGCTACCTCTTTTAAAGCTCTTGCTGTACACCCTTTAATATTAGGACTACCATTTAAAATTAAAATTTTCATACCATCACTCCTTAAAAATTCAATATTTATCTAACTTATTCTATAATGTCCAACAATATCATTTCTTAGCTCTAAAATATCTTCTTCATAATATTTTTGATATGGATTAGCATGATGAATAACAAAAGCAACACCATTTTTATTTCTATTATCAGATATTATTCCAATATGATTTTGAAAAATTACTATATCTCCTCCCTGCCAATTTTCAATATCATAAATGTCAGTTGTAAGAGAAATAGCATTATTTTCAAAATATATTTTTAAATTTTGTACTCTTCTAAAATCAATATTTTTATCTATAATATCTATATTATAATTATTTTTATTATTTTTAATATCATCATTTACTAGTTCCATTAAGTCATATCCAGCACCTTTCAAGCCAAAAGCAACTACGTCAGTACAAACGCCATACTCATCATTTGGATAACCGCCTGCATAATACTTACTTTTATATTTTGGATTTGTTGCTATATACTCTCGAACACTAGTTAAAATATCCGTTTGATCATCAATACCATCATTATCTTTATCTGTATTACTTGTATAAGTTTTAATATTAAAATATTCATTACTATACATTTTATGTGGTATATAATTTAACAAATATAGTAAATAGATAATTAAGATAACTAAAATTAATAAACTAATAACTATAATTACTACTATTTTCTTTTTCATAACAAACTCACTTTCAAATTAATATTTTCCAATATTTTTAAAATTATAAAAAAACATTATTTTCTATTTTTTTGATCTCATTGTTGTAACAACAAATATACGATCTTTTCTTCTAATAAAGTCTCAACACCTATCTCTACCATATCTTTGAGCCATTTTATATACAAAATCATTTTTTCTACCTTAACTTACTACTTAACAAATTACTTTTTATTAAATATTTTCTAAATAAGAAATTTTTTTACCATTCTCCTTTGCGTATTCGATTTCAGATTTTGTACTTTCTCCAATGTATCCTCCAAAATTAATTACATAAATTTCATCTGACATATCTATTTTTTGTCTATGCATTTCACCTAACATTTTTTTAGTTTCTAAACTCATTTCATGCTTTATATTATTAAAAAAATTTGGTGTAAGCACTATATTTCCTTCTAATGTAAGTTTTTCTTGAACTATCATGAATTCATTTTTGAATTTAATTGATCCACATAAAGTTATTACATTATATTTGTTCTTAGCATTACTCATCTTTTATTCCCCCTAAAAATCTACTATATATAATCTTAAATTATAAATATAGTCTTTTGCTATATTCTGCTTAGAATTATTTCTACATAATCATTATCCCAATTAATTTCAATATTGACCTCTCTTACAACAATAATTATAAATACGCTTAATAAAATTTTTACTAACTTTTTATCCAATACATACCATTACTCTTTAATAGTACCATAAGAATGTTTAATTATCAATCAAATTTATAAACTATAAATAAAGTATTACATATGCAAATATGAATATAAACTTGATTTATTTTCATACAATATTATCTTGCTATTACATTCCAAGCCTCTGAGTAATATGTCATTTTTAGTTCTCCTGCAACAGTATCTGGATTTATATTTGTTTTTACTAATGCATTTAGTCCCATATGCCAAAAATCATCATCCTTGTCACCATATCTTTAAATAATAAATTAATCTCCTACATTTATAACAATGACAAGCTCCTGCTTCTGGAACAACACAACATTTTTTGCAATTCTTGATATAATTTTTTTATCAATTACTGTAACTTTGATTCTATATTTCATTTTCATTTTTCTTTAAATGCTTTATATGATAATTTTTATATTTTAATTAACAATTTAATATTAATCTTTATAATTACTTAATATTTTTATCTCTAATTGCTTTGTTTATGTGATTTTTTCCATTCTTTTATTTGCTCTAGTCGTTGTTTAAAACGAACTTCGTTACCTTGCGTTCCTGGATTATAATAAGTTTTTCCAATTAAAGATGGTGGTAGACATTCCATAGTTGTTAGTTTGTCTTTACTATCATGAGCAAATTGGTATCCCTTTCCATAATTAAGCTCTTTCATTAATTTAGTAGGAGCATTTCTAATAACCAATGGTACAGGTTCGGCAAGCATTTTTTTAGCATCAGAACTAGCAAGTCTATACGCAACATCACAGGCATTAGATTTTGGTGCTAAAGACATATAAATTACTGCCTCTGCCAGATGAACATTACACTCTGGCATTCCAATAAAATGACAAGCATGATATACATTAATTGCGACATTTAAAGCATTTGTATCGGCAAGCCCTATATCTTCAGAAGCAAATCTTGTAATTCTTCTTGCAATATAAATTGGATCTTCTCCAGCTTCTAGCATTCTAGCTAGCCAATAAACCGCTGCATCTGGATCACTATTTCTCATTGATTTATGAAGAGCAGAAATTATATTATAATGCTCTTCTCCATTTTTATCATATAGTAATGTCTTTTTAGTTAAACATTCCTCAATCGCATCTTTAGTTACTTTTATGATACCATCTTCACTTATATCTGAATTAGTAATTATCATATCTAAAGTTGTAAGGGCTGATCTAGCATCACCATTTGCAAAATTAGCTATTATATTCAAATCTTCTTCAGATATATCCACCTTCTCTTTACCAAAGCCTCTTTCATCATGAATAGCTCTTTTTAATAATACTAAAATATCTTCACTAGATAATTCCTTTAAAACAAATACTCTGCATCTAGAAAGTAACGCATTATTAATTTCAAAAGATGGATTTTCGGTTGTAGCTCCTATTAAAACAATAGATCCCTTTTCAACAAATGGTAAAAAAGCATCTTGTTGGGCTTTATTAAAGCGATGAATCTCATCTACAAATACAATAGTCCTTACTCCCATTCTTTTATTGTTTTCTGCTTCTTCCATCACCTTTTTTATTTCTTTAATTCCAGAAGTCACCGCTGAGAAAGTAATAAATTCAGATTTCGTCTCATTAGCAATAATACGAGCTAATGTTGTTTTTCCAACTCCTGGAGGTCCCCAAAATATCATTGAAGGGATATTATCACTTTCAATTATTTTTCTTAATATTTTGTTTTTACCTATCAAATGAGTTTGACCAACAAACTCACTTAATTTTGTTGGTCTCATTCTTGATGCTAAAGGCTCATTTGTAGAGCTTTCAAATATAGATACTTGATGCATTAATTTTCCTCCTTTTATAAATATTTTCCAGTAATACTATTTTTATTGTTTTTAATATCTTCTCTTGTTCCAGTTGCAACTATCTTTCCTCCTAAAATTCCACCACCTGGTCCCATATCAATTAAATAGTCGGAATTTTTTATAACATCCAAATCATGTTCAATAACAATTACTGTAGCTCCTTTAGATACTAAATTATCAAACACTTTTAATAAAACTTGAACATCTAATGGATGTAAACCAATAGATGGCTCATCAAATACAAATACAGCATCATTTTGAATTTTTTCCATTTCTGATGCTAATTTTAATCTTTGAGCTTCACCTCCAGACAAAGCTGGTGTATCTTCGCCTAAAGTTAAATATCCTAATCCTAAATTAATTAAAACTTCTAACTTATTTTAGGCACATTTTAAAAAAAATCAACTGCCTCATTAATAGTTAATCTCTTAATATACTTTATTGAATAGTTTTGATTATTAACTACTTGGTACATAATTTTTTCTGTTGACACATTATATCGTGTTCCTCCGCAATCTGGGCAAGTAATTGGAAATCTTAAACTATTTAAAAATTCATATACAATACTAAAAGTACTTCTTATATTAGGAATTCCTGGCCTTTGATGAAGTGCTAAAGCCGCCGGAACATGCTTAATTATATCAACATCTGCTCTTGCAGACTGAGTAATTCTTCTTCTTGTATATGTAGATAAAGCTTCTAAATATCTTCTTAAACCCTCTGCATATAACGTACCTAAAGCTAAAGAAGACTTACCAGATCCAGATACTCCTGCAATTGCTACTAATTTTCCAAGAGGAATATCTATATCAATATTTTTTAAATTATGTACTTTAGCTCCTCTAACTATTATTTTATAGTTATTATTATTTTTTATTTCCATTTTTAACTTCCCTTCTACTTTGCTATTATTCTTTTATATAATATCTTTTGGTTTCTATTTATTTTAAATTTTTTCTTAAATAGTCTAAGAATTCTTGTATTTTCTTTTCATTTCCTGTTCCTGATAATTTAAAATATCTCTTATTTTCTAATTCCTTAGGCATACAGTTCTTTCCAGAGTAGTGATTTGGAAATGCATGTATATTATCTAGCCCTATTCCTCTACCTAACTTATAAGCATTTTTGTAACTAGAATCTTGTAAAAATAAAGGAATCGGAATATTTCCTGTTTTTTTTTTTTCTTTCATCGCATCTAAAATTCCATATACAGTATCAGATTTTGGAGAGCAACATACATATAAAGCTGCATGTGCCAATATTTTCGCAGCTTCTGGCATTCCTACTCTTTCAGCTGCAAGCATAGCAGTAGTTGCGACCTCTAATGCTTTTGAATTTGCAAGTCCTACATCTTCTGAGGCACATACACATATTCTCCTAGCAATATATTTTATATCTTCTCCAGCAACTAGCATCCTAGCAAGATAATATAAAGTCGCATCCGGTTCAGTATGTTTCATTGATTCTATAAATGCCGAAATAGCATCATAGTGATTATCTCCATTAACATCATATCTTATAACTTTTTTTTGGATACACTCCTCTGCAACAGGAAGTGTAATATGCAAACTTCCATCTTTTTCAGGGGCTGTTGTAAGGTATGCTAATTCTAAAGCATTTAAAACGCTTCTAGCATCTCCATTTGCTGTATCTGCTAAAAACTCTTTTGCCTCTTTATCAATTGCTATGTTTACCGCTCCTAATCCTTTTTTCTTATCTGATAATGCCCTATCTATCACCTTTATCAAATCATCTTTATCCAAAGGCTTTAATTCGAATATTCTACATCTTGAAAGTAAAGCATTATTTACTTCAAAATATGGATTTTCGGTAGTTGCGCCAATCAAAGTAACAATTCCATCTTCAACAAATGGTAGTAAATAATCTTGTTGATTTTTATTAAATCTATGTATCTCATCTATAAATAATATGGTTTTCTTTTTATAAGCTCCATAATTAAATTTAGCATCTTCTATAACTTTTTCTACATCTTTAATTCCAGCATTGGTAGCATTTAATTTACAAAAATAAGAATCTGTTGTATTTGAGATCACCTTTGCAATAGTAGTCTTTCCTGTTCCAGGTGGTCCATATAATATAATAGACCCTAATCTATCCGCTTTTATCGCTCTATAAAGTAGTTTGTCTTTTCCAATAATATGTTGTTGTCCAATAATTTCATCTAATGTTAATGGTCTCATTCTACTTGCAAGAGGAGCCTGTTTCATATCATTGCTATCTTCAAATAAATTAAAATTTTTCATTATTATCCCTGCCTATTTCTAATTTTTTTATAAGTTTTTCTAATTCTATAACGCAAAATACTTTAATTTATTAAATCAAAATTTTATGCTATATATTTTCAAGAAAAAACTAGCCATAATGTTATAAACATAAAACATATTTTCTTCTATTTGCATATAATTATTATACTTCATATATAAAATAAATCAAGTACGCAAAAATTGTATACATAGTATTAAGAAATATACTACTATTTTATAAAAAAACACTAGTCCAATAATGTTCTTGCATATAAATTATTATTTTTTATATATAAAAAATTGAGAGTAATTATCAATATAACTACTCTCATAAATATTTCAATTTCTAAAACACATCTATTTTTTAAAATCTTATTCAATAATATTAATCTTTCAATTTATACAAAACATAAATTGCTTCTATAAGATTTATAATTTCATATGTTGCAAGTAATATTCCAACTGTTGTAATTGTTATTGCTAAAAATCCTGGCAATGGATTTAAGACAATAAATACACCAATTAATAATGTAATAATAGATAAAACTAATACCAAAATCCAATTACTTTTTTCAATACTTCTCATATTTAATGCTATTTGCATTTTAGTAATACTTTTTATAATAATCCAAGCTCCTATCATTATAGGCATAAATAATACTAAATATTCAGCACTAATGAATATTAAAAAGCCTGCTAATATTTCCATAATACCTTCTGCAAATTCAAAATTTGCAAGTCTATTATCTATCTCTGTCTTAAAATAAGATACAATATGAATTATACCATCTACTATAGTAAATATTCCAAACATCCAAATCACAGATACAGCAGAACTAAATGGCATAAAAATTAAGAAAATAGAAAGAATTAACATTAATATTGAAATAACAATTGAACCTTTTTCGTATTTTTTTACAATATCTCTAAACATATTCTTACCTCCTTTTTATATTTATAAAAAAATTTTAATATGAATTTTTTTAATCCTCATATATTAAAATTTTTATCACAAAATTTACTATTAGTATTCATTATTAACACTTTAGCAGAATTTAATACGATTCTAAATATAATTTTTCATTTTTTATTTTAATGAAAAATACTACTAGTATATCTATATATCACTTCCAATTATTGTTAAACATATTTTTTAAATATTTACTATTAAATTTAGCATCTAAAAATACTTCATATCGGTTATTTGGCGGAACACCTCTATCTGCAGCACGAGCTCTATTTACAGCACTAATAGTTAAAAGAATGTCAAAGACTAAAAATATACTTAAACAAATTGCAACAATTTTAGATGTTTTTTGATTAATCTTATTAATATTTTTCTCAAATTGTGGATATATAATTTTAATCCATAAAATTCCTAAAATTCCCCAAAATATAGAATATAACAAACAAATACGTCCGTTAATATTTAAAAATCTATTAGAATAATCCCATGCTGTAAAGCCTAAAACTAACTCCATTCCCCAACTCATAATATATTCTAAAATAGAACCGCCAATAAAACTAAATAAAAATATCTTTAAATAAGATTCATCTTTAAATTTATACAATAACAATGTAAGAGCAACTCCACAAATACCATAAGCAAAATTAAATGGTCCAATTACTACTGCTGAATGATTAATGAATACACCCTTTGTAAGCAAAGTCCAAATAAATTCAATAATATATCCACAAATACTTGTTATTATAAAAATATAAAATAAATTATATAACTTTTTCATTTTATTCACCAACATCACTTTTTCACATTCTTTTATATTTTAAATTTGCCCTAACAATTTCTCTATTCTCTTCCTTTATAAGAAAGTCTATTGAATTTTCTTTTTCTTTTTTATAAATTCTTAATACTTGTCCTTCCTTACTTTCATTTATATAATGGATTTCAAAATCTATTATTTCATTACTATCTAAGAAATTGCAAGATAATACATTTACAATATATCTAACATATGCCACATTATTAGTATGTCTACTATAATCTATATCTGTCGAAAATACTTTTTGTGTGTATACCAAATCTTCTTCTGAAAATTCTTCATTTAATTTTAAAAATGAGTCTTTAATCATATTTTCTTCTATTTCCATATCAAATGGATAATTTACAGTATCTATTTTTCTAACTTTTCTTGTTTCTAAATCTATTACACATGACTCCTGTTTAGTAACAAATAAAATATCTTGTTGATCATTTTTAAAAGTTGTTTCCATTTCTACTCTAATAGGTTTTACTTTAGTTGTATAACTTTCTCCATAAATTACATCCTTCCACATAGGATAGTGATTAAAATGTACTTTTGTCTTAGATACAACCCAAGCTGCATTATTTTGATTTCTTAATACAACATTATCACTTTTAAAACTTTCAAAATATTCTGTTCCCATATTTTGATGCAAAGTTATTGCTGATACAAGTCCAAGTCTTAAGTTTTGATCTACTTCTGTATAGTTTATTTGATAATTTCTTTTATATTCTGCTTTCATTTTTTATTCCTCACAATATTTATTATACCCCTAAAAGTATATTTTGTAAATGTGAGGGTATATTATTATAATTCCTTTATTTTTAAGTGCTCTAATAGTTATACTAAGTTCTTTAACTTAATTAACATATGATATAATTTTACATATATTTTATTTTATCTTTAAAATAATACAAAAAACAACCTAAATTAATACAAATCTATAATATAAAGCTATAATATAACTGTTACTTAGCATTCAAAGATACCATAATTTATAACTAGTCTTCTAACAATAAATAGTAATAGATATAAAAATTTACATTTCTAGATTTAGAAATAATTATTTGTCATTTTACTAATTATTTATATATTTCTATTAAAGTTAAATTTAAATAAATAAAAAACTGTTAATTCTATTTAACAGCTTTTTACTATTTCAATCTCTAAAATACTTAAAATCTAATTTATACTTTCAATTGTTTTTCGACAAAATTTGCAATATCAACACTAGCATTTCTATTTATATATTTTCTTTGATTTGTTACCATTTCTTTTTGCAAATTAACATCATTTAATAATTTTTTTGTATTTAATACAACTTCTTCTATAGTATCACATTTAATAGACATTTTTAAATTTTCAAAAAATGCAGCATTATAATTTTCACAACCAGGAATTGGAATTGTATGTATAAAAGGTTTTCCTATAGTTGCAATTTCTGTTGTTGTAAGCCCTCCTGGCTTTGTAAGGACTATGTCAGATGCTTTTATATAAAGATTTAAATTTTGTGTAAATGGAATGGCCATTATATTTTTACTATATTTATAGTCATTTTTTATTTCTTGTAACAGCTTGTTGTTATGCCCGCATGATATTATAAAATTACTATCTTTTATCTCCTTTACTAAAGCCTTAATTAAATTTGATATATTTCCAAATCCCATACTTCCTGTCAAAACTAATATATACTTTTCATCTAAACTCAATCCTAATTCTTTTCTAATTTCATCTTTATTATATTCTTTACTACATTCTAACTGAACTGGTATTCCTAAAGGTACTATTTTTTCCTCTTTTATTCCTTTTTCTATAAAATCAGACTTTAATTTGTCACTTGGTATTATAAAATAATCAGGATCCGTTTCTTCCCAAAAAGGTATACTTACATAATCTGTTGCAATAGCAATAAAATGTATATCGTGCTCTTTTTTTATTGCTGTTAAAGCCTGTGCAGCAAACAAATGTGTTGTAACAACATAATCATAAAAATTATTTTCTATATAATAATACAATTTATTTCCATTTAATTTATTTAAACTATATACTGGTGATTTTAATCTTGTTTTTTGATATAGTTTTCCTAAATTATATACATGCTTAAATACTTTTCCTTCATTGTTTGTAGAATTTATATATAAATTATTCACTTTATCTTTTAGACTAGGTCTTGTTATTTCTAAGTATTCTTTAAAATCTGCATCTATACCTTTTTGATTTAAAGCTTGTTTTACAGCCATTGCCGCTGAATTATGACCCCCACCTGTGCCACATGATAGTATTAATACCTTTTTTGGCTTATCTTTTTTTATCCTCTTTAGCACCTTTTTATAAAAGCAATCTAAAGTTCCAATATATTCCTTATTCCAAGGTTTATTTCTTCCATAATAATGTATAATAACAGTATTTTTTATAATCCATTTTATTGTTATTTTCTTATTAGGATTATTAACATTATACATATGCCAAGCCACTTCTCCCAAGTTGTACTTTAACTCGTCTACTAGTTTTATTTTATCTCCAAAAAGAGAAGCTATTATATCTTGATCTGGTAACAATAATCTTTTTTTATTATTTTCTATATATTTTATTATTCTTTCTTTTACATTTATTTTTCTTAATTCTTTTAAATTAATTAAAAGAACGCCAGTATTTATATATGGTTCGTCTTCTTTAATATTTAATCTTATTTCATTGAATTTATGTAATACTTTTCTTATATGTGTAGCGGCAATAAAATAATTATTTTCAAAATCCATATTGTATAATTCATTTAAACTATTAATTACAATAGTATCTGAATCTAAATATAATATTCTATCTAATTCTTTTGGTAAATATTCACTTGCAAACAATCTAAAATAAATTTCTATTGGATATCTCTTTTCTAAAACTGGAAACGTATCGATTTCGCATTTTGGAATTTTTATATCTTTAATACTAAATTTTTCTAAGTTTAAATTTCCAGTTATATTTTTAAAGTCTTCATCTTCTAAATTCTTATTTAAAACATATATAATAAATTCTTCTTTATTAGAATACGCTATTGAATTCAGCAATATATTTAATTGTTTTACATATTTTTTATTTACAGAAACCAAAATGTTCATAATATTTCCTTTCACTTACTAAATTTTTAAATCATATAATTCTACATTTATTTCCTAGTTAAAGATGTAACACATTCTATATGTACACTATTTGGAAATAAGTCTACTGGTATTATTTTTCCTATATTATAATATGTACTCAATAGTTTTAAATCACGTGCAAATGTTGCTGGTGAACAACTTACATATCCGATTTTTTCGGGCCTAAATTTTATTATATATTCTATACTTTCTAAATCTAATCCCTTTCTTGGCGGATCAATCACTATAACATCTGGATGAATATCTCTTTTTTCAAATTCTACTATCTTTTTATCTACACTTCCTGCTATATATTCTGCATTATTAACATGATTTGCTTTTAGATTTAAATTTGCCATTTTTACTGCCTGCTCTTCTATTTCAATTCCATATACTTTTTTCACACTATCACTTAAAAATATTCCTATTGAGCCTACACCACTATATAAATCAAAAAGTATCTCGTCTCCTTTCAAATTTAAAAGTTCTTTTAATTTGTTATATAACACCTCTGCCTGTATTGTATTCACTTGAAAAAAAGATTTAGAACTTATATAATATCTATACTTTCCAATATAATCCGTAATATATTCTGTACCATATGCAATTTTTTCTTCTTTACCTAGTATCTCATTTGTTTTTGAAGAATTAAAATTTAATATTATACTTTTTATATTATCATTACTTTCTTTTAAAATTTTTACAATTTCCTCTATTCTAACATCATCGAAAATCTCTTTTTTATTTACTACAATAACTACCATAACCTCATTTGTATGATATCCTCTTCTAATTAGAATATGTCTTATATCACCATGACTATTTTGTTCATTATATCCAACAAATCCTTTTAAAAGTAATAACTTAAATACCTCTTTGGATAATCTATCAATATCTTGATTTTGAATTAAGCATTCTTCATTTTCAATTACTTCATGACTTCTCTTAGCATAAAAACCAATTTTACTTTTTCCGTCCTTACCTATTCTTACCGGATATTGTGCCTTGTTTCTATAATTATATGGTATACCCATTCCTATAACTTTTTCTAAGCAATCATATTTTATATCTTGTTTTTCAAGTGTATTTTTTACATTTTCATATTTTATTTCAAGTTGTGCTTTATAATTTATATGCTGAGCGGAGCATCCGCCACACCTTTTATATACGCTACAAAAAGGCTTTTGCCTTTGTGGACTTTCTTTAAGTATATTCTCTATTTTTCCAATGCAAAAATTCTTATTTACTTTTATAATTCTGGCAAGAATCTTCTCACCCTTTATTGCATCAGGTACAAAAACAACCTTATTATCTACTCTTGAAATTCCTTCAAAATTAATACCATTGTCTATAATTTCTAATTCAATCTCATCATTTTTGTTCAAAATTATTCCACCTTTTTCTTTACTTTTAAGATTATATCATAACATAATTGAATTATTCAATATATATGTTGTAACCATTTATTTTTTTTTGAATATATTATAGTAGTTGATAGTCAACTAAAACAAAGGAGTTGAAATGTATGTGCATAGATAGTGATAATATTGTATGGCTAATAATCCTAGTCTTAATACTCATTATTTTATACTTTATATGTAATGAAAGAACTTCATCTACACCATTAAACTTCGATACTTTCTTTGAAAGTAGTTAGAAGTTTATATATAAAGAGAGGTGAACAGAATGATGGATGAAAGATGCGGATGTGGCAACTGTGGTGGTTGCGGATGCAATAACTGTGGATGCGGTGGATTCGGCGGTAACGGATTCTTCGGAGGAGGAAACTGCTGCTGTATTTGGATCGTATTAATAATCATAGTTCTTTGTTGCTGTTGTTGCTAATTGCACATAAATACATAAAAGTGGAAGATTATCTTCCACTTTCTTCTTTTTTATAATATTTTTCTTAAGAACTCTCCAGTATAACTTTCATTTACCTTAGCTACTTGCTCTGGTGTACCTGTTGCTACTATCTGTCCACCTTCATCTCCGCCTTCTGGCCCTAAGTCTATTATATTATCTGCACTTTTTATTACATCTAAATTATGCTCAATCACTACTAAAGTATTGCCACCATCAACAAGTCTTTGCAATATATTTATTAATTTATGCACATCAGCCATATGAAGTCCAGTTGTTGGCTCATCTAATATGTACATTGTTTTACCAGTTGATCTTTTAGATAGCTCTGTTGCAAGTTTAATTCTTTGAGCTTCACCACCAGAAAGTGTTGTAGAAGATTGTCCTATTTTTATATATCCAAGTCCTACATCCATTAATGTTTGTAGCTTATTTTTAATAGTAGGAATATTTTTAAAAAATTCCAATCCTTCTTCTACTGTCATATCTAATACATCACTTATACTTTTTCCTTTATATTTTACTTCCAATGTTTCTCTTGAATACCTTTTTCCTTTACATACTTCACATGGAACATATACATCTGGTAAAAAATTCATTTCAATTTTAATTATACCATCACCAGAACAGGCTTCACACCTACCTCCTGGAATATTAAAACTGAATCTACCTTTAGAATATCCTCTAAGCTTTGCTTCATTAGTATTTGCAAATATTTCTCTTATTGCATCAAACATTCCAGTGTAAGTTGCAGGATTAGAGCGAGGCGTTCTTCCAATTGGAGATTGATCTATATTTATTACTTTGTCAAAATAATTTAACCCCTTTATTTTATCATATTTACCAGGTCTCTCATATGCTCTGTTCAAATCACGTGCCATTGTTTTATATAATATCTCGTTAACAAGTGTAGATTTACCAGAGCCAGATACACCAGTTACACAGTTAAATACTCCTACAGGAATTTTAACATTTATATTTTTTAAATTATGTTCCCTTGCACCTTTTATCTCCAAGTATCCTATTTTTGTTTTTCTTCTTGTCTTAGGAACAGGAATTTTTAATTTACCGCTTAAATATTTTCCAGTAATAGATTCTTCACAATTCAATATATCTTCAGGTTTTCCAGCAAATACAACATTTCCACCATGAACACCAGCACCAGGTCCTATATCTACAATAAAATCCGATTGTCTCATAGTATCTTCATCATGCTCTACAACTATTAATGTATTCCCTAAATCTCTCATTTTCTTTAAAGAACTTAATAGTTTTTCGTTATCTTTTTGATGCAATCCAATACTTGGCTCATCTAATATATATAATACTCCTGTAAGTCCTGATCCAATTTGAGTTGCAAGTCTTATTCTTTGTGATTCTCCCCCAGATAAGGTACCAGCACTTCTAGATAGTGTAAGATAACTAAGTCCTACATCAATCAAAAATTGTAGTCTAGAATTTAGTTCTTTTACAATTTGCTCTGCAATTGTTTTATCTTTTTTACCCATCTTTTCATATTCTTTATTTATATAATCTTTTATATATACGATATTTTTGCAACATAACTCGTATATATTAAGTCTTCCTATTGTTACAGCAAGGGACTCCTTCTTTAATCTTGCGCCATCACAATAGTTACAATGTGAGCTAGACATAAATCCCTCATAATAAGTTTTCATTCCCTGAGATTTAGTCTCGTTAAATCTTCTTTGAAGAGTATTAATTACACCTTCAAACTCACTTTCAAACTCACGTTGCGTTGTTCTAGTATTATGTACAAATTTTATTTTTTCTCCTTTGCTTCCATAAAGTAATACGTCCATAAAATTTTTAGGTAAATCTTTTAACTTAGTATTTGGATCTACATTATAATGTTTACATAGACCATCTATATACATTCTACTTATACCATCAATTATGCTTCCAGAACCTGTCCATCCCTGTATTGAGCCATAATCATTTAAACGTTTTTCTTTATTTGGCATGATTTTTTCAGGATCAATACTTAGTATCTCTCCAAGTCCTGTACAATATGGACATGCCCCAAATGGACTATTAAAAGAAAACATTCTTGGAGTTAGCTCCTCTAAACTAATACCACAATCTACACATGCATAATTTTGAGAAAATATTTGCTCACTTCCATCATCAACTTTATGTATTATTACTAAATTTTCAGCATATTTTAATGCTAGTTCAACAGAATCTGCAAGCCTATTTCTTATATCATCTCTTACAACTAACCTATCTACAATAACTTCTATGTTATGCTTTTTCTGTTTATCTAAATGTGGAATCTCTTCAGATAAATCATAAGTTTCACCATCTATCCTTGCACGTATAAACCCATCTTTTAAAACTCTTTCTAAAGCCTTTGCATGTTCACCTTTTCTTCCCCTAATTACCGGAGTCATAACTAAAATCTTTGTCCCTTCTGGATAAGCAAGTATCTGATCTACCATTTCATCTACAGTCTGTTTTTTTATTCTCTTACCACATTTTGGACAATGAGGTATACCAACTCTTGCATAAAGTAATCTTAAATAATCATAAATTTCAGTAACAGTTCCAACTGTAGAACGAGGATTTTTAGAAGTAGTTTTCTGATCAATAGATATTGCAGGAGATAATCCCTCTATATATTCAACATTAGGCTTTTCCATTATTCCTAAAAACTGTCTTGCATAAGAAGATAAAGATTCTACATATCTTCTTTGCCCCTCTGCATAAATCGTATCAAACGCTAAAGAAGACTTTCCAGAACCAGAAAGTCCAGTAAAAACTACCAATTTATCTCTTGGTATTTCCAAACTAATATTTTTTAAATTATTTTCTTTTGCTCCTTTTATTATTAATTTATCATTCATATTCTCACCTTTTCAATTCTTTCGTATTATACCATAATAACTATTTTTTTACAACATTTTAAGAACAAACGTGCGTTTTTCATACATAAATAATACACCTATAAGGTGTACTATTTTAATTTTTTTACTTCTGTTCTCATTACACTGTCATTTACAAATGAATTTACTACCTCATACTTATCTTCAGGTAACAATTCTTCTATAAATGTTACAGCTGGGACATAATGCCATTTTCCTCCAACTTTTAATGAGTTTAATATTTTCATATAAGTTTGAGCATACTCAATACATTCTTCGTCATTTTGCTCCTCTAGATTTGCTTCGTTAAAATGTTTTGTGAAAGCTAGATTAGAAGTTATAAGGTCATATGTATTTTCTGGATATTCTTTTTGTAACCAATCTTCCTGTTCTAAAATATTGCTATCTTCACAATCCATATCTATACCATATGCTTGTATTCCTTTTTCCCTTAAATATCTTACAAGTTCTCCTTTCTTTCCACAGCCTATATCTAATACTTTTCCATCTATATCGTCTAAATTAACATTTAATACTTTTAATATAAACTCTGGAGAATAATTAGATTTTTCTCCACTGTCTTCTTTTCTACTTGTAAATGTATTAATAAAGTTTCTTACTCTTACAAAATGTTCCAATGCAACTTTTTCATAGCTCATATCAAAATTAGATATATCTTCGATAAGTTTATGATATATTTCTAATATTTCATTGCAGTCTTTTTGAGTAAATCTATTAGTCTGAGCACCTTTTGCAAGATTTGTCATAAAGCTCTTTGCTAGCTTATTTAATACTTTAGTATACTCATCAGTATTCATAGCATTTATTATTTTTTCACGATACTCATTTTCAAAAGAATCTTTATACTCTGTATTTCTTTTACCTAAGATTAGATTTTCAAAGCTCTTTCCCTCAAAAGCTGTTAATATATATGAATATAATTCTTCTGTGTTCATTTTGACCTCCAAACTAACAATAATATTATATCACATATTATGTCAATTTTCTAGATGTGGAGTGTAATTTTGATAATCATATTTAATATTATTATCTTTATCTATCACAATTTTAGATATTGAAGTTTTTCCAATCTTTAAAGCTTTAACTTTATTAGTCCATTTTAAATTATTTATAACATGATATATTATTGATATAACTCCTGCGTGAGTTACAATCATAAGATTTTTTACAGATTTATTTTCTTCTATTATGTCCATAAAAGCTTTTTTTATTCTTTCAAAAAACTCTTTTGGGCTTTCACCTTCTGGAAATCTTTCATCATATTCTAGATTTGAAAAAAAGATGTTAGGATATTCCTTAATAGCTTTTTCATTTAGCATTCCTGCAAGCACACCATTATTATTTTCTCTTAAACGTTCATCATATATTATAGGTACTTTTAATTTTTCATTTATAATATCCGCAGTCATCCTAGCTCTTTTTAAATCACTACTGATTATTTTTTCTATTTTAAATTCATCTTTATGTTTATATAAATAATCTCCTAGCTTCTCACACTTTTTGATTCCTTCTTCTATTAATGGTAGATCACTCCATCCACCCCTATATCTTTCATCATCATCTCCATGTCTTACTAAATAAATATTCATAAACTTTCTCCTTAACTAATTTTGCATCATTTTATCAAAAAAAAATAATTTTTTCAATAACATTAAAAATATGTGTTAATTTTACTTTTTATTTAAATTATTACTAATATATGATATCATAATATTATAAACATTAGGAGGCACATATGAAAACTTTTAAGAAATTACTAAGATTATTTATTATTTATATAATATTATTTTTTACTTTTTACACTCTACATTTTTTTGATAAAAATGGTGTAATAGAAGAAATAGTAACTAATGGCTCAAAATTTCCATTAAGTAATGTAATAATTTATATTGTAACAGCATTAATTATATCATTAATTATGACAATAGTATTAAATATTCCAGTTATTATTGGTCTTATAATTGCAAATATAGTACTAAAGAAAAATAATAAAACTTTTAATAATAAAAATGCTAGTGATAAAAAATTAGATGACTTGCAATACTATAGAGAAATATTGAATGGATATTCACCAGCAGAATTAAATTACGTATATTCTACAAACTCTCAATTTCCAAAAGATGCTATAACAACATTATTATCGCTAAAATTAAAAAATATTATAGATTTAAATGATAAAACAAATACTATAACAATATTAAAAGATGATCTTAATCTATCAAACTCTGAAAAATATGTATTAAGTAAAATATCTGATGGAAAATTAAAAAACTTTGAACCTCTACCTTTTCAAAAAATAGTGCAAAAAGATCTAGAAAATAAAGGTATTATAAATTCTGACAAATTAAATATACAAAATAACTCTAACAATCTTTCAAAATTAGTAATTATAATAATACTTGCTATTATGCTAATTAGTATTTTTGGAATTTTCATTCCTATAACTTCTTTTATAATGCCACTAATTATATTTGGACTAATGATTGGAATACCAGCTTTTATGATATATATCATTATACGTGCTTTTAATCCATATAGACTATCAAAAAATGGAAAAGAATTAAAGAAAAAACTTATTGGTCTTAAAAATTATATTTCTCAATTTTCATTATTAGAAGAGAAAGATGTAAAAGATTTAGTGCTTTGGGAAGATTATTTAATATATTCAGTAATATTTGATTTAAATGATGATTTAATATCAAAAATGAGAGAAAAATATATAGTATTTGATGTAAATAGTAATATGAATAATTCAGAAATAAATTTAAGTCAAAACTCCACTGATCCAAAATATATTAATGATTCTAATGATAATACTTCTAATAATATAGAAACAAATAAAAAATATGTAAATAGCAATAATGAAAAATTCAACAAAGCAGTAAACCAAATAATTGAAACTATTGTTACAAAATTAACTAAAACTCATAAAAGGAATGATAAATAAATCATTCCTTTTTAACATATATTATTATGACGTATCTCAATACCATTAGTATTTAAATAATAATCATGTTTTTCAATTATATCATTTATATTACTTTTTATATCCACTATATTATAACAATTAATAACTATAATATGACTTTGTAAAAAGCATAAATAACTGTTAACTTTATTAATAAAGTTTTCACTTCCATTTATTACCAATATTATATTTTCATTTACATAATCATTTGTCACCTCTTCATTTAGCCATTCCATATACAGTATTTTTTCATTTAAATTTCTAAAATATTTATTCACAATATTTTTTAATTTTTCCTTTTCACTCCTTTCATTTATATAAATCACCTTTGCATTTGAGAACTCTTTTGCAATAAAATTATTTGCAACTATACATGAATGCGTATAATTTGCAACAAAAGAACAAACCTTAATATTTTTCATTAAAAACACCTCTGCGATATATTTTAAATCATTATATATAAAAATTTTGTTCTATTATAACACTTGACATTTTTAGATATTTTTATTTTTTTAAAACAAAACAAATTGCACAATATATTTATAGGTGATAAAAATGAAAAATTTAAAAAAATATATGACAATATATCTTTATATTTTTATAATATTTACATCTATGTTACCAACAAAAGAAAATATAATAAATATAAGTGAACTAAGAACAATAATTCCTGGAATTGAAAATATATATGATAATAATAATTTATCTAAAGAAAATAATAATGAAAAAAAATACTCAATAAAATTATTAGAAATACTAAAAAATATATTTTAATTTTGTATTATATCCTTAAAAAAGCACAAACTATTTATGACAAATATTTTTGTCAGGAGGTATTTATGAAAGCTTTATACAATATAATGCTAACTCTAGTTATAATAGGTGCAATAAACTGGGGAATACTAGGTTTATTTAAAATGGACCTTATTGGTTCAATATTTGGTGGAATGACTAGTGTTGTAAGTAGAATAATATTTGTTATTGTTGGTATATGTGGCCTTGGTGCTATCGCATTATATGGACCAATCAATGAAGAAGAAAGAAGTCATTCTTAGTACCTATTAAAAAAACATCTAGATACTATTTTCTAGATGTTTTTTTATATTGTTCATATAAAATAATAGATGTTGCAACTCCAACATTTAGCGATTCTATTTTATCACTCATAGGTATCTTTATTAAAAGATCTGATAATTTTTCAATTTCTTTTGATACCCCATTTGCTTCATTTCCCATAACAAATACATATTTATTTTCAAAATTAATGCTATCAATACTATTATTTGTATTTAAACTTGTTGTAACAATTTTATACCCATGTTTTTTTAAAATATCAATAGTTTTTATATCTTCTAGATATATAACTTTAGTATTTAATATTCCACCCATTGTAGCTCTTACGGCTTTAGGAGAATATACATCAGCAGTACCATTTGTACATAATATAATATCAACATCAAATGCATTACAACTTCTGATAATTGTACCAATATTTCCCAAGTCTTGAACCTTATCTAACAACACAAGATTTTTACCATTAATTTCTTTTTCTAGATTATATTTTGGTATTCTCGTAACAACTAATATACCTTGTGAATTTACAGTATCAGTCATATATTTAAAAACATTATCACTAAATTCTAAAATTTTTATATCTTTTATATTGCTTATTCTACTTAAAAGTTGCTCTCCTCCACTTGTTGTAAGTAATAAAGATTTAGAATAAGCGATAAACAAAATGTCTATCGCTTTATTTCTATCTAATATCTCATTTATAACCTTTACACCTTCTAAATAAAAAGCATTATATTTTGTTCTAAACTTCTTTTCATTTAAACTTCTAATGAATTTAACATTTTCATTAGATCTACTAACAATTGCTTCCATATTCTCTCCTATTATTCAGTTGTAGTATCTGTTGATGTATCAGTATCGGTTGTATCACCTGTATCTGTAGTATCATCTTCTGTATCGTCTTCTGTTGTATATGTAGGATCTATCTCTTTTACAAAACTAATTAATAAATCTTCATTTATTACTAAATTTTTTGTCTGATCTATATCATTAAATAGTGAATTTGCATATTCTTCTCTTTCAGTAGTATTGTTTACTCTTCCATTTTCAGTTATAGCATTTAATTTAATAATATGATATCCATATGCGCTTTCAACCAATTGAGGATATACTTCTCCAACTTGCATTTCTTTTACAGCATTAGAATACTCATCTACAGTACTTCCATCCATGTACATTTTATATTGCCCACCATTTGAAGCAGTAGAATCATCTGAATTTTCTTGTGCAAGTGTAGCAAAATCTTCTCCATTTAATGCTCTAGCAAGAACTGCTTCTGCTTCTGTTCTTAAAGTAGCCTTTTCATCATCACTCATTGTTGTTCCATCATCTTTTGTGAAAGAGAATAGAATATGTGAAGTATCATATTCATTCATATCTACTTCTTCACCTTCATCATATTTAGACTTTATATAATTAGCCACATCTTCTGCAGAAGCTTCATCAGCCAATTTTTGAATATAATCTTGTATTATATAATCGTTATAATAAATTTCTCTTAA
Source organism: uncultured Clostridia bacterium (assembly GCA_944386635.1). Lineage (GTDB taxonomy): Bacteria > Bacillota > Clostridia > TANB77 > CAG-465 > CAG-465. The sequence continues at coordinate 2,109 of CALXBV010000029.1, read as the reverse complement.
ATCATCTATATCAAAGCCATAACTTTTAAAATACTCTATATAAGATTCATCATTAAATATTGTATCTACCTCTTCTTTATCTTCATCGCTTAAAGTAACGCCAGCAGCCTTTGCATCAGTTAAAATCATTTTATCAGTTGCTGCTTTTAAAGCAATTTCATATGGTATTTGATCTTGATCATATCCATAATATTGTAAATATGAAGAGAACATCTTATAATATATTCTATACTCTGATTTTGTTACTTTTCCACCATCAAATGTAGCTATTCCTTGATTATCCTTTGCCACATATACTCCTACAATAGCAAGCACTATTACAAGAAGACTAGCAAGAATTATTATTATAACACTGTTTTCACTACCAGTTTTTAAATTTCTTGTTCTAATATTCATATCTTTACCCCTTTTCCTTTATAGTATTTTCTAATTTACTAATCTCTAACTGTACACGGATAAGTATATCATTATTGACAGAGTTTGTCAATGCGATTTTTAAATTCATAGGTTCAAATTTTATCATTTTATCATTAGCAAATATCCTTGTTATTCCAAGCTTTCTAGCCTTATTTCTTATTTCAACAATTTTTATTAAATTTTCTGTTTCTTTAGGAATATCTCCAAATCTATCTAATAATTCATCGACAACTTCCATAGAGTCTTCTTCGTTTTTTATATCTGATATTTTTTGATACATATCTATCTTTTGAATTGGATCTTTTATATACATATCACTAATATATGCAGATATATTTATATCTATTTTAACCTCTTTAGCCACTTCTTCTTTACTTGATATGTCTTTTCCTTCCTTTTCTTCTCTAATTGCCTTTTCAAGTAAAGCTAAATATAATTCATATCCGACTTTTGCCATATGTCCATGCTGTTCTTTTCCAAGTAAATTTCCTGCTCCTCTTATTTCTAAGTCCCTTAAAGCGATTTTAAATCCACTACCAAATTCAGTAAAATCCTTTATTGCTTTTAATCTTTTTTGTGAAACTTCTGACAAAACTTTATTTGCCTCATATGTTATATATGCATATGCAAGTCTATTTGATCTTCCTACTCTACCTCGTATTTGATATAATTGTGCTAGTCCCAATGTATCAGCATCCTCAACAACTAAAGTATTTGCATTTGGAACATCTATTCCAGACTCAAGTATTGTTGTACATACTATAACATCTATTTCATGATTTATAAATTTTAACATTACATCTTCAACCATATCTGGTGGCATTTGTCCATGCGCTATTCCAATTCTTGCCTCAGGGACCATATTTTTGAGTCTTGCTGCAATTTCATCTATTTTACTTACTCTATTATTTAAGTATATTATTTGTCCATCTCTTAATAACTCTTTTTCGATTGCCTCTTTAATAATATCATCATTATATTCAAGTACATAAGTATGTACAGGTAGCCTTTCCATAGGAGGCTCTGTCAATGTACTCATTCCTCTTATTCCTATCATTGACATATGCAATGTTCTAGGAATAGGTGTAGCAGTCATAGATAACACATCAACAGTTTCTTTTAATATCTTTATTTTTTCTTTATCTTTTACACCAAATCTATGTTCCTCATCTATAATTAAAAGTCCTAAATCTTTAAAAAATACATCTTTAGATAATATTCTATGTGTACCTATTATTATATCTATTTTTCCATCAACTAATTCTTTTAAAATTTCAGTTTGTTCTTTTTTAGTTTTAAATCTACTTAAAAACTCAACTCTAATACCGAAAGATTTCATTCTAGACTCAAAAGTTCTATATTGTTGCAAAGCAAGTACAGTAGTTGGAACTAAATATGCAACCTGTTTCGAGTCCATTACAGCCTTAAATGCAGCTCTTAATGCAAGTTCTGTTTTACCATAGCCAACATCTCCACAAAGTAATCTATCCATAGGCTTATCTGATTGCATATCTTCTTTTATTTCTTCAAGTGACGTCTTTTGGTCTGGTGTAAGTTCATATTCAAAAGAATCTTCAAACTCTCTTTGCCATGGAGTATCTTCTCTAAAAGCATATCCCTTCATTTTCTCTCTTTTAGCATATAATAGCATAAGCTCTTTGGCCATTTCTTTTACATGAGCTTTAACTTTAG
>CALXBV010000028.1 GCA_944386635.1 uncultured Clostridia bacterium | reverse complement strand
TTGCACTATTTACATACTTATCTAATCCTCTATTTCCATTTGTTTTTAAATATACATCTACTGTTACACTTTCTTGTGCTCCTACTTCTCCTTTTATTACATATGCTGTTGCTTTTTGCTTTATTGTATCACTACTTACACTATTCCATCCTTCTCCCAAATTTTCATCTTTTGATGTTACTGTACCTCTTACACTATCATCATTTGTATATAATATCTCTAAATTATTATTTAATATTGTTTCTCTATTTTCATTTGTATGTGTTACTACAAGTCTATCTAATGTATAATCTCCTGTATACTCTGTTCCTCTACTATCCCCATTATATGGTAGTATATCTAACATTTGAAAATCTGATATTATCTCATCTGTATTATTTCTATATGATACTGTAAAATGTATTTCTCCATTTTTTTCTATTACTGGTGTTTCTACTGTTTTATATAATCTATGTGATGATAAATTTACAATATTTATTGTATTAGATGACTGCCTTAATGATTCTTTTCTTTTATCTATATCTCCAGCAAATACCGTCGCAACCGTAGTATATTGCATTCCATTTGTAGATTCCTCATCTATGCTAGCTTTAAATGTAATTGGAGCAACATCTCCATTTATAATACAATCATAAATATACCATGTTAATGTTGTAGAGCCATCATTATTAGTAGTTATTGTAGGATCTCCCATATTTGAACTTCCTGGTATATATGTAAGTCCTTTCGGCAATTTATCTGTTATTTTTAATGTTGCTGTAGTAATATCTAAATTATTTGATTGTGAGGTTATAGATGGTGTTAATTTATATTCTACCTCATACTCATTTCTTCCTATATCATAACTATTTTTTACACTTCCATCACTATTTTTTGTCAATACCTCATTTTTTATTGTTGTTTCAGCTCCAACAACAAGTAAAGTGTTACCCGCTTGTATATTATTATGAGTTCCATTGACTTGCACTCCATTTTCATCATATTCTGTTTTTTTATAGTTTTTAAGAAATTTATTATATATTGGTGTAGTAGTATATTTTCCACCTTCTACCATCATACTTTCCTTTGTTCTATCTAATTCAGTTGTATAGTATTGCACAATACCTGTTTCTTGATATGTTTGACCATAACTTGCATCATCTTTTACAATCAAAGGAATTCTCAAATGTATAGCTGTGCCATTATTAGGGACAAACCATTCTCCATCATAGCTTTCAAATAAAGTGGCAACGCATACCTTATTACCATCAGCGTATAACTCTTCAAGAGTATTATAATATTTTAAATCTGTTATGTCTGCATTATTTTGTTCACTAATTGAGGTCCAACCTGTTCCATCTTGTTTTGCAGCATAATACATATTAAATTTAAGGCATGGATTAGTACATACAAAACTACTTCCATCATCACAAGTCGTTATTTCAAACCCGTCAGTATCAAACTTATATAAAGCATTAACACTCTTTACAGTATGATAAGTTCCTCTATTATTTTCATCTTGATAAAGTGATATTGTTCCATATACTTTTGATCCTTTATATATTACACCATCTCCTGCATTCCAAGACGAATGCAATTGTTTTTTTGTATTATAATCATAAAAATAATAGTCATTCCAATATGATCCGGAATTGTATGCTATATACTGATTTCTACTTTCATCATCATTATTTAATGCCTGCTCTGCAACTGAAACACCTGACATTGATATTATATTCATATTTTTTAATTTAACATCATAATAATAATTTTTATCTTCTGCAGTAGTCTCATCATTAGCTTCAATAAAAGTCTGAAATGAACATACTGAAAAACAACCTATGTTATCTGGAAATATTATAGAATATATAGAACTATCATAAATTTTATTTGGAAATATACCATCAAAGTCATAATTTTCTACAGTTACATGCAATATATTTCCTTCTTGTTCTATACTAAAATCTCCTGATTTATATATATATCTATCTAATATCGTTTGATTTGGATTATCATTATTATATCTGTTTCCAAAAGGTACATAGCCGTTTTTATAAAAATCATAACGTGATCTTCCAGAAATTGTATAATCATATCTATCTCCATTACCTGAATAATCATATAATATAATGTCTGTTAGATTTGTAATATTTTCTCCGTTTTGACCATTTAAATCATATCTTTCTAAATTTAGTTCCACATCAAATGTTATTTTTCCTTTTGGATATTCCAATCCTTTTACACCTTTAGCAGAATTATCTCCATATAATTGTAATAATACATTATATCCATATACTTTACCTTCAATTTTTTCGCCATTTTTGCTAATATCTCCTATAGCGCCTAATCTATTCTTTATAAGTTTCAAATTATATCTAGGCTTCGCACTAATATTTATCTCATTTGGTATAACTGTTTTATACTCTTCCTCACTATTTCCATTTAACCACAATTTTATTGTAGGCTGTAGTATTGTTCCATTTGAAGCTCCATATATATCTACTATAAATACTAAAGTTTGTTTTCCTGGTATTGTTACATTATCTGTTCCCATTTGATAATATCCAGTTAAAGTCAGTCCATCATCTGACACTTTTGCATCTTCTATCCAATTCATTGAATCTGTATCCCATCCTATTGTCTCACTTGTAAATACATCTGGTAATGTTGCCTCAAAATATATTCTTCCTCCACTATAACTTATCGCTTCACTATTATTTAATACCATTGTATTTTCTATTGTCCATGTTACTTGATCAAATGAACGTACTATATTATTATCTTCACTTGAATCATTTCCTGGATCATCATTTTCGTCAAATGGTCCTGTTCCTGTCTTTGTCTGTATTACCTGTGATGATGATATTTTTGCTCCATCATCTGGTAATTCTTCTACTGCATTTATATTGTTTATATTTATCATAATAAGAAATATTATTAATA
>CALXBV010000027.1 GCA_944386635.1 uncultured Clostridia bacterium | reverse complement strand
TTCAGCAAGAACGCCATATTTGGCACATTGTTTCTTAAATCTAGCTAAAGCATTATCTAAGCTTTCATTATCCTTAATCTTTATACCTGGCATTTACTTTCCCTCCCTCCAGTTTGGGAAATACTTTATTATTTTAATAGTTTATTACTAAGTATTTCTAAATTTACTATTAAATTATACAATAAAATAATATATAAGTCAAGGAATAAAAGATAAATTATGTAAAAAAGAGAATTCAAAAAATAATTAGAATAGTAAAAAAATAAATATTAAGAAAAGTATAGTTGACTATGTAAATTTAATAATATATAATATTAAATAGATGTTTTTTAAAGGAGATATAAAATTGGAAGATAAAAATAATATACCTGAAAATGTGAATATAAAAGATATTATAGATGAAAAATATAATAATAAGCTTGATAAAACTAAAATAATTTCAAATGCAATAAGTATAGCTATAGCTATTGTTATAAGTGTTATAGTTTTATATGCATTGTATATTATAATTCAACCTACATTAAAAAATACATTTAGTAGTAGTATTTTTACTGATGAGCAGCTAGATAGAATAGAGAAAGCAGCCAAAATTATAGATGAAGATTATTTATACGAATATGATACAGATAAAATGATAGATGGTGCAATTGAGGGAATGGTAAATTCTTTAGATAATCCATATACTTATTATGAAACAGAAGAAGAGTATCAGGATTCTTTAAACTCAGGTTCTAACGGAAACTATGTTGGAATTGGTGTGCATTTAACTTTTGATAAAGAAACAGAAGGAATAAAAGTTCTTGGAACTATGCCAGATTCTCCAGCAGAAGAAGCTGGTATGAAATCAGGAGACGTGATTTTACAAGTTGATGATATATATGTAAATATAGACACTTATTCAGATGCAGTAGATGCTATAAAAGGAGAAGAGGGCTCAACTGTAAAACTTACTATTCTTAGAGATGAAGAAGTTTTTGAAGTAGATGTAGTAAGAAAGACAATAACTGAAAATAATGTTACTACTGAAATAATAGATGATATTGGTTATATAAGAATTTACTCTTTTGATAATGGAATATATAATCAATTTAAATCAGAATATGAAAAATTAAGAGCAAATAATGTTAAAGGTATTATTGTAGATTTAAGAAATAATCCTGGTGGACTTGTATATGATACATTAAATATATTGAATCTATTCTTACCAGAGGGTGAAGTATTAAGACTTGTAGACAAAAATGGTAATGAAGAAGTATTTAAAACTGATGATAAAGAACAAATAGATATACCTTTAGCAGTAATAGTAAATCAAAATAGTGCAAGCGCTTCAGAAATATTTGCTAGTGCTATTAAGGATTCTGGAAAGGGTGTTGTGATAGGAACTAAGACTTTTGGAAAAGGTGTTGTTCAGTATGTTAGACCAATAAAAGATCATGGAGCTATATCTATTGTTGCAGCACAATATTTTACATCTAGTGGAGTAGTTATACAAGATAAAGGAATTGAACCTAATATAGTGGTAGAATTACCAGATGAATTAAAAAATGACTCATATGTTTCAAGAGACCAAGATTTACAATTGCAAAGAGCAATAGAGTATATAAATGAACAATTGTAATAAAAATGTTAAAAAATGTAAAATTCAAAAATTGTAACTAGCAATATTAATGTATATATTGCTAGTTACTTTTCATAATAATGAAATAATAGCAAATTGCTATTTTGACAGTTATGTCAAAAAGTGATATAATTCGCCTTGTAAGAAGTTATATAAGAGGTGGTAAATATGGTTTCAAAGGATTCACTAATGAAAATTAAGCAAGATGTAGAAAACTATGTTGGACAGGAGATTTGCGTAAAAGCAAATATAGGAAGAAATAAATGTATTGAGAGGAAAGGATACATTGATAGTACTTATACAAATCTTTTTGTGTTTAGAGATGCTGAAACAGACAGTAAATTATCATACAGTTATTCTGACCTAGTAACAAATACATTGGAATTAAGTTTGCCAACAGGTGAACCGATTACAAGGTATGACTTCTCAACACCTAAATATACTAGATTATAAGTGAGATAGGCAATCTATAGAGGTTTGATATAATAAATAGAGAGCTTAATAAGTAATATTACTTATTAAGCTTATTTTTTATATAAAAAAGGTCAATTATTTTGTAAATAATTGACCTTTAATTTCTAAGGAGAGTATATAAATGTATGTTATAGTAAGAAAGAATTTATCTAATGCTAGATACTAATAAGTATCTAACTAATATATAATATGTTTATTTATGTTTTTTGTTACTTGTGTAATATTTTTTTTAGCTTTAAATATATATATATTAATGAGGAGGATGTATAAATGAATGTTAGTACTAATAATATGAAATTAAATTTAAGTAAATCCAAGATCGTGGAAAAAGAGGATAAATGGATTGAACAAGATATAATAGTGCCAGATAATATGCCAGATGCTATAAAGATTATAAATATAACATCTACACCATATATTAATGATATAGAAGTAAATAATGGTAGAATTAAAGTAGTAGGAAAAATGAATTATTCAGTAATATATAGAGCTAATGATGAGGAAATGAATATAAGAGGACTTAATGTATCTCATCCATATACTACCACAATAGAAAAATCAAATATAAAAAATAAAGATGATATAATAGTAGAGTCAAATTTAAAGAATATTATTTATTCCTTACCAAATGAAAGAAAAATTGCTATAAAAAATGAAGTTAATTTTGATATTAATATATCTGAAAATGTATCAGTAGATATAATAAAAGATTTTACAAAGGATCAAGACATAGAATATAATAAATGTAAAAACTCTTTTAACAATATAAAAGAAAGAAAAAGAACTATAATATCTTCTTCTGAGGATATTATGCTAAGAAAAGAAGCAGATGCTATATATGAAATATTAAAAGTAACTTGTAAAATAAAAGATACTGAATACAAAGAAAGCTATAACAAGATAATGTTAAAGGGAGTATTGGAGATTAATTTATTATATATTGGAGAAGCAAGAAATGTTTGCTGTGAGAAACTAGATGTGCCATTTTCTTCAATGGTAGAACTTGAGAATATTTCAGATAAATCTCAATTTAATATTAAGTATTGTATAAGAGACTTAAATGTTAGAATTAATCCAGATATAGATCAAAAAACGTTAAATGTTGACTATAAAATAGAGACTAATATAACAGTGTTTGAAAAGGAAGATATAGAGTATATAGATGACTTTTATAGCAAAAGTAGAGATTTAAAATATAATATAAAAGATGTAGATGTAACTTCTAGTGAATTTGATGTAGAAAAAGAAATAAATATTAATGAAACTATAAGCGATATAATTCCAGAGAACACAAGAATTGTTGAATATAGTTTAGATACTTCTAATGTTACTATTTCTTTAGAAAATGATACTATTAAAGTTAATGGTGTAGCAAAGCTTAATTTAATATTGCAAAATAGAGAAAATAATGAATTAGAAAGTAAAAGTATAGATATAATGGTAGACCAAAGCTTTGCTATGGATGATGCATGGAAAAATGCCAATGTTCATATAAAAATTAAAGATGTTAAATTGAATGTTATACAAAACAATTCAGATATAGACATAAAAATCACTGTGTATATAAAAATAAATGTTGAAAATATTCTTAATATATCCTCAATTGAAAATATAGAGGATTTACCAATTAATCTAAATGATATTAGTAGCATAAATATATACATTGTAAAACCTGGAGATAGTATTTGGAAGATTGCCAAAAAATATAAGACTAGTATGGATAATATAATAAAAATAAATAATTTAGAAGATCCTAATTCTATTGATGTAGGACAAAAGATTTTAGTGATAAGGTAATATGAGACCTAAATATTATAAATTATCTTTAAGACAAATGAAAAAAGAAAAAACATTTGTCTTATTTTTTATTTTTTTAATACTATTTTCTAGTATAACAACATTGTATATACAGGTAATAGAGCCTATATTAAGGCAGTTTACAAAATCTAATGCATATACTCTGGCAATGAGAGCTAGTGAGCAAGCTATAAGAGATAATCTTAAAGATATAACTTATGACAGTATAGTTACAGAAGTAGTAAATGGTAATGGAGAAATTATTGCTTTAAAAACAAATACTAATGAGCTAAATAAGATATCTAATAATATAGCTATGGACATAGAAGAAAATATAGCAAATATTGATTCTGGTAATCTAAAAATACCTTTAGGTTTGTTTTTTAATTTAGGAATTCTTGGTGGGGAAGGAATAAAAGTAAATATAAAAACTAGTCCTATAGGAGATACTAAAATAGATTGTATATCTCAATTTGACAGTGTTGGTATAAATCAAACAAGGCATAGAATAATATTAAAAATAAAAACAAGCTTTGTTATTGTCGCACCAGTATATGTAAATGATCAATATTATGAAAAAGAGGTAGTACTTGCTGAAACTGTTTTAAACGGAAGTATACCGGATACATACTATAACTTAGATCTATCTAAGGAAAGTGATTTGCTTGAAGTTACAAATTAGCTTGACAAATATATTTTATATAGTAAAATATGTTTAGGTGATAAATTTGAAAATATTAATAGCAACAAAAAACCCGGGAAAAATAGAAGGAGCAAAAAGGGCTTTTTCTAAATATTTTGATAATTTTGAAATAGAGGGAATATCTGTATCATCAGATGTTAGTGACGAGCCTGTAAATGATGAGATTTATCAAGGAGCTAAAAACAGAGTCTCAAATTTAAAGAAATATGCTAAGGAGAATAGTATATATGCAGATTATTATATATCTATAGAATCAGGTATAACTAATCAGCTTGGAAGATGGATTATTATAAATATTGCTATAATTGAAGATAAGAATGGCTATGAAAGCTTTGGAACAAGTTCTGGTTTCCCAGTACCAGATAAATATGTCGATGAAATAATAAAAACTGATTTAGGAAAAGTAATGGATAATTTATTTAATAAGAGTGAATTAAGAAAAGGAAAGGGCGGAATAGCTTTTCTTACACATGATATTATTTCAAGATATGATCTAACAGAACAAGCTTTTGTTATGTGTCTTACACAATATATAAATGATAATATTTGGAGATAAAAACTTGAATTTATTTCAAGTTTTTTCTAGTTATATTACTAAATCTATTGTATAATAAATTATAGAAGGTGATCGGATGCAAAAATTAACTAATATAAAAGTAATATTTATAGATATTGATGGCACTTTAACTAATAGCAAAAAAGAGGTTACTAAGTTTACTAGTGATACAATAAAAAAAATTACAGACAAGGGAATCTTAACTGTTATATGTTCTGGTAGAGGAAACAAATATGTAGAAAAAAAGGCTAAAGAGGCAAATACTAGTCAATATATTATAACAAGTAATGGTGCTCAAATATATGATTGCAAAAATCAAGTTTCATTATATGAAAAATCAATTAATGAAAAAACATTAAAGAGCATTATTGAATATACAAATAAAAATAAAATTGGTTGTATTATAAATTGCCCCACTATTAGATATAGTAATAAATATTTAAAAAGAATGATGGATCCAGAGGAGAAAAAGTTTAGTAGTTTTAGTGATATACATGAAAATACATTTTTGCAATTAGTAATTGAAACTAATAATTATAATTTAATGCAAGAGGTAATAGAATATATAAAAACATATAAGGATTTAAATATTTTAAATGTGTCACATAACTATATAAATAATATAAAAACAGATGATAAATATTATATAGATATAAATAATGTTGATGTTAATAAGGGTAATGCTATAAAAAAATTTTTGGAAATTTTCAAATTAAAAAAAGAAAATTCATTGTGTTTTGGCGATCATATAAATGATACTGCAATGTTTAGTTCATGTGGATATAAAGTGGCTATGGAAAATGGAAATGAAGAATTAAAGAAAAAAGCAGACTATGTAACACTTACAAATGATGAAAATGGTGTTGCTGATTTTATAAATAAATATATTCTTTAAATTGTGTACTTGAAAAAATAAAAAAATGTGATATAATATATGGACTTTTTAAAACTTGCCCGAAAAAAATTTTAGGAGGGATTATATGGAAGAAATTTTAATGTACATTGTGGATAACATGGATAACAGAGTAATATTTGCAAATGCTAATGGTATTATACAATATCTTAATAATTCTGCAAAAAAATATTATTCAAAAAAGGGATTTAACAATTTAATAGGTCATTCCTTATTAGAAATCCATCAAGATAGGACTAACAAAAAAATATTAAAAATTTTAGACAATTTTTATATTAATAGTGACCTTAATGAAGCGGAAATTAATTCTACTACTTTATATGCAATTAGAGATAAAAACGGAAAGTTTCAAGGTGTTTATGAAATATATTAGATATAAAAAAGCTGGTATTCCAATGAATACCAGCTTTTTGTACTCTCCAAATTTTTCGATTATCTTTTTGAAAATTGTGGAGCTTTTCTTGCTTTCTTAAGACCGTATTTTCTTCTTTCTTTAACTCTAGAATCTCTAGTTAAAAGACCATTTCTTTTTAATATAGCATGAACTTCTGGATCTGTTGTAGCTAAAGCTTTAGCAATTCCATGAGAAACAGCACCAGCTTGACCAGCAAATCCGCCACCGTGTACTGTAGCTACTACATCATATTTTTCCATCATATTTGCAACTGTAAAAGGTTTTAAAACTATAGCTTTTAATGTATCTAGAGAATAGATATCATTTAAGTCTTTTTTATTTATTGTTATTTTACCAGTTCCAGGAATAATGTTTACTCTTGCAATTGAAGATTTTCTTTTTCCTGTTGCATAAATATATTCTTTTTTTGCCATTTTTTAATTCCTCCTAAAAATTC
>CALXBV010000026.1 GCA_944386635.1 uncultured Clostridia bacterium | reverse complement strand
GTTGCGATACACATACGACTATGCTTGAATCTTAGCGACTTTCAAACACATTTATTTTGTACTTAAATAATAACACATAATTTAAAATTTGTCAAATTCAATTTTAAAATCCACGTTATTAGTACCTAATTTACATTTTTATTTTTTTGTGATAAAATTCTCTAAATTGAAAGAGAGCATTATAATATGAAAAAATATTTTTCGATGCTTCAAATTTATAATCTTATAATATCATTAATTGTTATAATTGTTTTTAACATTATTGGTATAGCAGTTATTCCATTAATTGCAATTATGATTTATGGAGGAATAGCAATATTAGGTATTATTGTTGCAATTTTTGAAAATATTAAAGATATAAAAAATATAAAAAATATAAAACAACTTATACTAAAAATATTTATCATTTTTTTAATAACTTTATTAATATATACTATTGTACTTATAGCACTATTTGAAATTGATAATTATTTGCAATTAATAATCATTGCACTTCAACTTACTTTAGAAACTGTAGTAGCTTATGGAATAATATTAATTATTAAATATAAAAAATGATAAATAAATGAAGGTGATTTTTATGTTTTTAAATATTATTACAATACTTATATTAATAATAGGTTTGTTAATTTTAATAATTGGATTAATGAAAAAGAAAAAAATATTAAAAATATGCTCAGTAATTTTGATATTTATTAGTATAATACTTTCAATATTAAATTATATATTTTATACTAAAAATTCAAAAAACAATATAGATAACATTAATGTAAGTAATAATACTAACTTAAATAACACTGTATATGAAGATGTTGAAAATGCTACATTTCTTCATGGTCAAATATCAAAAGTAGAAGGTAATAGAATATATATCTTAAATAATGATAATAAAAATTATGTGTTGAATAATGATAATAAGAAACAATTTATTGATGGAAGAACTGCCGAAAGCTATTCTTTTGAAGAATTAAAAGAGGGATATTATATTGAAAGAATTTTACAAGATGATGAGTATAAAATTTTTAAAAATATTACAGGTGAAGAATTAAAGAAAGAGCTATTAATTAGTTTATCATTACCAGATGGTACAAATATAAGTCGAACTTCTGTTAATGAAATAAAAGATGTTGAACAATTAGGAAATAATGAAGCTATTATAACCTTTTCGATTTCTGATATAGTAACTTCTGATTATTTTCAAAATGTTAATGATGATGAACACATATTTGATGTAAAACTAAAGGTCAATAATAATACAAAATATAATACTAGATTTCATGGAAATAGTGTTTATAATGCTGAAACGATAGAAAATGCTAAATCTGAAGCAATGCTTTATTTAAGGTTAAACCCCAACACTTTAAATGAAGAATATCCTGAAATATCAGAATTTGAAGCATATAGCAATTAAAAAAAGTCGATTTATAATCGGCTTTTTATTAAAAATTTAATTATTTCTATTTAATTGTATAATTTTAAATATAAATATTATAAAGAATGCTGCTGCAAAAACAGCTAAAGTTGGGGATAAATCACCTGTATTATATCCATTTTTTCTAATATATTGGGATATGTTTGAATATGAACCATCACCAGTAATATTAACATTAAAAGTTTCACCTGATGAATAATAAACTGTAAATTCATCAGGCTCAGTTATATCTCCAAGTCCTACTTTGGTTATAGAATCAATATTTTCTAGTTTTGATTCTTCAAAATATTCCTTTAGAACAGTCTCATTTTTAGGAGTTACATATACAACCATTTGATTTTTTATAAATAATTTAATTGAAGTAACTATACATATTATTGAAAGTGCTAAACATAAATAACAATAAATTTTTTTCAAAATCAAAACCTCCATTTAAAAATTATAAAAAATATTATATATCATTCAGGTATTTTTTTGTTCTTCTTGTACAATATTTCAATTATAAAAATTAATAATAATTCTAATAAAATTTCGATTATTAGGTAGATTAAGTGTTGAGGCATATCTGCTTTTACGTTTCTAAAATAATTATATATTTCACTATCTTCATGATTGTCTTCAAAGACTCTTTCTACTTGATTTTCTTCATTATATATGTCTAAATAATATCCATCTGGTATCCCAGCAAGAAATCTAACTTTATTTATATTATAATCAATTTTAAAATGTTCTTTAATTTCTTTAACTATGTATGCTTCTTGGTTATCTGTATTTATTGTCTTATATCCAGCTAGATAATCGATAAATGCTAGAAAGGCTGTATATAAATCCACTAAAACAAAAATTATTATCAAAATTACATATAAAATTTTTTTCTTCATCTTTTCTCCTAAGTTTTATAAATTATATTAACGTAAATAATAATATCTACTTTCACAAAAAAATGTAATTGCTCTATTTACTTTTAACCATTTGTATGAATTGAAGTATGATCTACCGTATTATTTTCATCAAAAGATATTCTTAAATCGCAAGCATAACTACAATCAAAAAGAATAGCAGTATCCCCAAAAAATATTCCTGTATCCAATTTTCCTGCATTATACACATAGACACTTCCAGATTTATCATCAAACTTATATCCTGGTTCTCCTAATATTTCTTCAACTTCTTCTTTTGATAATCCTATAAGACTTTGGCTATTACTAATTTCCGTCATTTCTTTGCACAATTCATCAGGTCTTTCACTTTTCGTAAAATAGTGTAAAAATAATAAACTTCCATAAGCAATTATACTAATTATACATATTATAATAATACCTATTATCTTTAATTTTTTCATAAAAATCTCCATATATAAATTTATTTAATATTAATTAATTTTATCTAAATAATCAATTTCACTTGATATTTTCTTTTTCATTCCATTTATACAAACACATAAAATTGCAATTACGGCATCTATAAAAAAATAATACTCTGACTTATTATATCCTGTTCCTTCTATATAATTTTTTAAATTATATAAGTTATCATCGGAAAGTTCAATTTTTTCATTATTTTTATAATATAGTGTGAATTGATAATTATTAAAGTTCATAAAAAACTGTATTTTTTTCAAATTATTTATATCGTAATTTTGGTTATAATCTTTACTTTCCTTTAACATATGTTCAATTCCTTCTCTATTATCATCAGTTACATTTACTACACTTTTTCCAATTCCTTTAAAAATAAAATAACTACTAAAGATTATTGCTATTATTCCTATTGTAATAAGTATCATTAATAATAGTTCAAGTGTTACTAATAAACTTCTTTTCATATTAAACTCCAAATTAATTTTTTAATAAATCACTAATTTATATAACTTTTTTAAGGAATAAGTTCTACCGAAGTATATTCCACCTTATCACTTTCGTCGAATACTATTCTAAGTTCACACCCATAAGCACAATCAAAAAGAATAGTTGTATTACCCAAAAACGAACCTTTATCCAGTGTTCCAGCATAGTAAGCATAGAGATTTCTAGTTTCATCATTAAATTCATATTTTGGTTTTCCTAATACTTGTTCAACTTCTTCTTTTGATAAGCCTACTAGACTCTGATTGTCACTAATTTCCG
>CALXBV010000025.1 GCA_944386635.1 uncultured Clostridia bacterium | reverse complement strand
CAACATCTTTTGTTTCAAGATATTTTAAAAGTCTTTTTCTTTTTCCAACCATTATTAAAAGACCACGTCTAGAATGATTATCTTTTTTGTGAACTTTTAAATGCTCAGTTAATTCATTGATTCTTTCAGTAAGAAGTGCTATTTGTACTTCAGCAGAACCAGTATCTTTTTCTTTTCTAGCATAAGTTGTTAAAATTTCAGCTTTTCTTTCCTTTGTCATTTTTTATCCTCCTTCTTCTCTTTACATGCCTATAGCTAAGACATACGAGGTCTTATGTAATATCTGAGCAATAGGTGATATATAAATAAATTACTAAGTAATCTATTTTTCAAAAATAATAAATATTAAACACCATTTAAATAAGTCCATGGATTTACTGGTACACCGTTTACTCTAGTTTCAAAGTGTAAATGGTTACCTGTTGCCCAACCTGTTTGACCCACACCAGCAATTGTTTGACCGGCACTAACTTGTTGACCAGCACTAACATATAACGCACTACAGTGTGCATATATAGCTACTAATCCATTACCATGATTAATTTTAACACAATATCCGTATCCAGTTGAATCCCAACCAGAGAATATTACTGTACCAGCCATATACGCATATATATCAGCTCCGGAAGCTCCAGCAATATCAACACCATTATGTCCATAATATCCCCAATAATCACAATTTATTCTTCTACTAACTGTAGGCCATACAGCAGTTCCATCAACTGGTGTTGCAACTGCACCTGTATAAATTGTAGTTGGATATTGCTCATATGTTGGTGTTTCTTCTATCACTTCTTCCTGAGGTATTTCAACAGGTTTATTTCTATCAACAATATCTGCTAATATAGTATCAGCTCTTTCTGTTGAAGTAACATCTCCTAATTCAGAGACTTTTTGAACCTTTACTTCTGCATTAATATCTGATACCTCAGCTTTTAATTTTTCAACATATTGATCAGCTTGATCTTCAGAAGTAAATACCATTTGTTGTTCGCCATCAACATCTAATTCGTAAATAGTATACTCTGTTTTTATTTCTGCTCTTAAGTTTGTATACACATTTTGTTCTTCAAGTAAAGAGTCTCTTATATAACTTTGTTCAAAAGTTGGCTCACTCTCTAAATAAACTTTAACGTTTTCATCAATATTTTGCTTTTCAGTTACTAAGTCATTATATACTTCATCAAATTGTTGCTCATTGGAAAAATATCCAATAAATTCTCCGTTTATATATGCCTTAACAGCTGGTTTATAAGTATTAAGTACAGTAAAATATACTGCTGAAAAAATCATAAGTATAGATACTACTGTAAATAATATAAATTTTAGTGTACTGAGCACACCTTTCTTTCCCATAATTAAATTTTGCACCTTCCTTTTTTATAGGCTACATTTAATATTATAACATCTAGCCTTTATTTTGTCAAATTTGCATTATTTTATTTGTTCCAGAAGCACGTTCATTTTAACATACTATACATTGTTTGTCAAGTTTTTTACACTTTTGTAACATTTGTAATATTAATAGTACAATATATTCATATTCTGCTATTTTTAGTATATTCTTTTATTAGCACACTTGTGCTTTCCTAATATTTATTGTATAATTATAGTATACTAGTTATGAATCTAAACACATAAAGGAGGGATATTTATGTTACCTATGTGGGCGTTATGGCTAATTGCAAGTGGTGTTTTCTTTCTTGGTGAAATTTTTACTGTTTCGTTTTTATTATTTTGGCCGGGTATAGGAGCTTTTCTTGCGTTTTTAACTAGTTTAATTTTACCTGATAATATATTTGTTCAAGTGGCTGTTTTTGTTATATCTTCAATATTATTAATAATATTTACTAAGCCATTAGTAAATCGTATATTTAAAAATCAAGATACAACATCTATGAACAATAGTGCTATACTTGGAAAAAAAGGAATTGTTATTAAAAGAATTGATGATGATAATCCTGTTGGTCAAGTTAAAGTAAATGGTGAGCTTTGGTCAGCCATAAAATCTGAAAAAGCAAAGCCTATCAATGTTGGAGAAAGTGTTATAATCGAAAAAATTGATGGAGTGAAGCTTTTGGTAAGAAAACCATAATTTAAGGAGGTATAATATGGTAGGTATATTTATTTTTATTCTCTTACTTATATTCTGTTTATTAGTTGCAGCTGCTTCTATTAAGGTTGTTAAGCAGTCAGAAGTAAAAATCATTGAGCGTTTTGGTAAATATAGATTTACAGCAGAAGCTGGTCTTAATATTCTTCTACCATTTGTTGATAAAGTAAGAGCTGTTGTAAGTTTAAAACAACAAACTATGGATGTTACACCACAAAGCGTTATAACTAAAGATAACGTAACAATTACAATTGATACAGTTGTATTCTATCAAATAATGGATCCCGTTAAAGCCGTATATGAAATTGAAAGTCTACAAAAAGGTATTGCTTATATAGCTATTACTACAATTCGTGATATTGTTGGTAAAATGGACTTAGATGCTACATTCTCTTCAAGAGATACTATCAATACTCAATTAAGAGATGTATTAGATGAAGCTACAGATAAATGGGGATGTAAAGTTGATCGTGTTGAAATCAAAGATATCAAACCACCTGCAGACATTAGAGATGCAATGGAAAAACAAATGAATGCAGAAAGAAATAAAAGAGCTATTATACTAGAAGCTGAAGGTAAACGTCAAGCTGATATTACTCTAGCTGAAGGTAATAAACAGTCTACAATTCTTAATGCTGAGGCTGAAAGAGAATCAAGTATCAGAAAAGCTCAGGGTATTAGAGAATCTAAAATATTAGAAGCAGAAGGTAATGCTGAAGCTATAAAGAAGGTTGCTGAAGCAAAAGCTGAAGAAATTAAGATGGTATATGGTGCTATAATGGCTTCTAAACCTGATGAAAAACTTGTTGCTATAAAATCACTAGAAGCTTTAGAAAAAGTATCAAATGGCACTGCAAACAAAGTCTTTATCCCATTTGATGCTACAAAAGCTATGGGTGCTCTAGGAGCAATGACTGAAATAGCTGATAAAAAATCTAAATAATTTATAAATAATGAAGCGGGGATTTTAAATCCTCGCTTTTATTTTATTTTTACATTTTCTTTTCCAAATGCAAGCTCTAATTTTTCAATAACTGTTGGTTCATCTGATAAAAAATTATTTTTATTCAATAATCTTAATTTATTAGTTCCATCATAAAAAATATATACTTCATTATCACCATGGAACTCTTTACTTAAATCCTTTATATACCCTATTACTCTATCTTCTAAATCAAATTTATCTTTCGGAATTCTTATATATATTTTTTTTACCATTTTTTCTTTAAGCTCTTCTCTATTCTTATTAATATTATCTATATTTACAATATTAGAAACTATCAATTTAGGTTTTTCATCTTCTTTTAAAGAAATTTTTCCTGTAATTTTTAAAATACTTTCATTAACTAATATGTTTTCATATTTTTCATATATATTAGGAAATATAACAAGTTCTATATCACCATACATATCCTCTAATCCAGCAAACATCATATTTCTACCTGACTTAGTGACTAAGATTTTTCCTCTATTAAATATTCCACACATTACTACATTTTTTCCATCATAATCAATAATATCTTCACTTTCATAAATATCATTTCCTGAGTTTATTTCAGCTGTAGTTATTGTAGAATTTGATTTTATATACTCTTTATATTCATCTAATGGATGTCCAGATATATAGAGTCCTAACATTTCCTTTTCCATTTCAAGTAACTCTTTTTTTGTAGGAACTCTTCCACTTTTTTCAATTTTTACTCCTTCTCCCTCTTTTTCTATTTCACCAAAAAAGTTTATTTGATTTGCATAATTATTTTTTCTCGTACGATTCACACCATCAATAATAGATTCAAAATTATCTAATAAATCATATCTATTGTATTCTTTTTCTATCTCATCAAAACATCCAGCTTTAATTAGACTTTCTATACATTTTTTTTTTTTTTTATCAGATGAAACTCTTTGACAAAAATCTAAAAAACTACTATATTTTCCATTAATTTTTCTTTCCTTTATTATATCCTCTATTGCGTTTTGTCCAACATTCTTAATAGAATTTAAAGCAAAACGTATTTTCCCATTAATAACAGCAAATTTTGCATAGCTCTCATTTATATCTGGTCTTAATACCTCTATTCCAAGCTCTTTACATTCATTTATATATATTGGTATCTTATTTTGATTACCTATAAAAGAATTCATAAATGCAGCCATAAACTCGCTTGGATAATGACATTTTAAATATGCAGTTTGATATGCAACCACAGCATAAGCTGCAGCATGAGATTTATTAAATGCATACTTTGCAAATTCTGCCATTTCATCAAATATTTTATTTGCGCTTTCACTATCTATGCCATTTTTTTGTGCTCCATTTACAAAAACTTCTCTTTCTTTATTCATCACATCAATTTTCTTTTTTCCCATGGCTCTTCTTACTATATCTGCCCTACCAAGACTATATCCTGCAAGTTTTCTAAAAATTTGCATGACTTGTTCTTGATATACCATACAACCATATGTAGGCTTTAATATTTCTTCTAAAGACTCATGCGTATATTCAATATGATCTTTATTATTTTTATTTTTTATATATCTAGGTATCTGATCCATAGGTCCCGGTCTATAAAGTGAAATCATTACTATTATATCATCTATACAATCTGGTTCCATTTTCATCATCATTTTTCTAAATCCAGGACTTTCCATTTGAAAAACGCCAATAGTTTTTCCTTGAGTTAACATTTTATATGTGTCCTTATCGTCATACTTACCAAAATCTACATCTATTTTGCGTATTTTCTTAACTAATTTTTTAGTATCACTAATTACTGTAAGCGTCCTTAATCCTAAAAAATCCATTTTTAAAAGGCCTAATTCTTCTAGTGTTGTCATAGTATATTGAGTAGATATTTGTCCATCATTTTCATAAAGTGGTACATAATTTACTACTGGCTCTTTAGTTATAACTACTCCACATGCATGAGTTGACGCTTGTCTAGGTAACCCCTCAATTTTTTTTGATATATCTATTATTTTCTTTGTTTCAGAATCTTCATCATATAGTTTCCTTAACTCACTATTTTCTTGTAATGCTTGATCTATTGTTATTTTTAAATTATGTGGTATCATTTTAGCAATCATATCTGCTTTTTGATAAGGTATATCTAAAACTCTTGCAACATCTCTTATTGCAGCACGAGCTGCCATTGTTCCAAAAGTTATAATTTGCGCTACATGATCTTTTCCATATTTATTTGATACGTAATCTATTACTTCTTGCCTTCTTTCATAACAAAAATCCACATCAAAATCTGGCATACTTACTCTTTCTGGATTTAAAAATCTCTCAAATATCAAATCAAATCTTAACGGATCAATATCTGTTATACCAATCAAATATGCAGCAATAGAACCAGCTCCACTTCCACGTCCTGGTCCTACTGGTATTCCTTGAGATTTTGCATAATTAATAAAGTCTGCAACAATTAAAAAGTAATCTATATATCCCATCTTATCTATCACACTAATCTCATATTCAAGTCTTTCTTTTACCTTATCATAATCTTCAAGCTTATATCTTTTACTTATTCCTTCATAGCATTTTCTTCTAAAATACTCAAGATGTGAAATATCTTCATCTATCTTAAATTCAGGTAAAATTGTATGCCCAAACTCAATTTCAACATTACACATATCTGCTATTTTTAATGTATTTTCTATAGCAGAAGGTACATTTTTAAATGCTTCTTTCATCTCATCTGGAGTCTTAACGTAAAACTCATTAGTTTTAAATCTTAGCCTATCTTCATCATTTAATGTCTTTCTAGTCTGTATACAAAGCAATACTTCATGAAAATCATAATCTTCTTTATTCAAATAATGACAATCGTTTGTTGCTACCAGTCCTATTTCAAACTCTTTTGAAAATTCAATAAGCTTTTGATTAACTAGTATTTGCTCTCTCAACTTGTTATCTTGAATTTCTAGATAATATCTATCTTTTCCAAATATATCCAAATATTCTTTTAACATCTCTTTAGCGCCTTCAATGTCTCCATTTATAATTTTTCGAGAAAGTCCTCCAGCAATACATGCAGAAAGGCATATTAATCCTTCATTATATTTTCTTATTACTTCCATATCTATTCTTGGCTTATAATAAAAACCTTCTGTATAGCCTATTGAACATAATTTAACAAGATTTTTATATCCAGTATTATTCATTGCAAGTAATATTAAATGATTTGGCTCTGAATCTATTCTCCCATCTTTATCTAATCTACTTCTAGGTGCGACATAAAATTCACACCCTATAATAGGTTTTATTCCATTTTTCTTACATGCTTTATACATTTCTATAGCACCAAACATATTTCCATGATCTGTTATAGCTACAGCTGGCATATTATATTTTTTTGCTTTTTCTACTAAATCATCTATTCTTATTGCACCATCTAATAAACTGTATTGTGTATGTAAATGCAAATGTACAAAACTCACCTTTAATCACCTATGTGTATTATATCAAAATTTTATGTCAAAGTATAGAACAAAAAAGAAATTCTATACAAAATTGTATAGAATTTTACTTATTTAATTTTAAACACTTCAACATATCTTTTCAATGCTTTTCTTAATGATATTTCTCTACTATATCCATGATTTATTTCATAATCATATACATAATCTTTAAATATTTGCTCTTCTATTAAATCATAATTTATAAAATATGTATCTATATCATATATTTCTATGTCTCTTAATTGCCTCTTTAATTCATATCCACTAGGATAATTATTATATCTACTACTACTTATATTATCTTTTAAAGCAAATGTTAATACAAAAATTGAAATAACACCTAAATATAACATGATAACATTCCTCCTTAACATTAGTTTTAGATAAATAAATAATAAGTAGAAATATTATATCATATTATGTAAATTAGTCAAGAATTATATTACAATTATTCTGCAGCAGGCAATCTGTTTACTGTTTCACCAAGTCCATATCTTTCATATACTATTGTACCATCTTTTACAGCTAGTTTATATGATTGTGTAGTAGCTGTTAAACCATCATCCTTTTCTTCAAGCTTTAATGTTAATATATAAGTTTTCGCATTATATGTTGAAGAAAGATCATATTCAAAATTATATTCATCATTTATTTTTTCTACTTCTTCTAATTTTTCTTTATTTTCATTATTAAATTCTACTCCACTTACTATATTTTTTAAACAACTTTCATCTAAAATTATATTATCTTCTTCTAAATTAAAGTTACCTAAAAAGTCTTCATATACTGCCTTTAAAGCATTTACTTGATTATTTTCATCTTCTAGTATCTTCTCATTATTTTTCATATATAAAAAATATATACCAAATGCAACTGCTACAATAACAATAATAGCTATTATTATCCAAACAATATATTTTTTCATATATTTCACCTCAAGACTATAATATATTATATACTAAAAATTGTCAATAAAAAAATAAGTTCTGTGTTTTCAGAACTTATTCTTTTCTAGCTTTTTTCTATCTTGCTAACTATTACAGTTACATCATCATCAAATACACCATTATTATTTATATTAATTACTTCTTTTATCTCTTGCGCAATTACTTTAGCAGATTTTGATGTATCACATGTAGCCAAAAAATTCTTCAAATAATTATTATTAGGATTAAGGCTATCTGGTACAACACCATCTGACACCTGTATAATAAAATCACCATAATCTAGTTTCTTACAAATCGGCACATAATCATTGTTGTCTACAAGACCTACAGGAATAGTAGTAGAGGTTATAGTAATAACTTTACCTTTTTCTATTAAATATGTAGGAGCAGCACCAAGTTTTATAAAATAACATTGTGCATCTTTTTCATTAATTATAGCTGCATCTAAAGTAGCAAATAAATCATCTTCTCCTTTTAATTTTATTACACTATTTATTATATCTATTGCTTTACTTTCATCAAATCCTCCACTAAGCAATCTCTCTAACATATTTATAACAGTAGATGAACTTCTTGAAGCACTTTCTCCAGAGCCTACGCCATCACTTATTACACTAAGTTGTCTTAAATCTTGTAGCTCCAATTGCATGTATGAATCTCCAGATACGCTTTCTCCTGTCTTAGGATGAGAAATAATTTCAGATTTTATATTATATTTAGGTGTAGAGACAACCTTTATCTTAGACTTTTCAGTCTTAGAAATATTTAGTATAAGTTTTATACACATATTTTGCTC
Source organism: uncultured Clostridia bacterium (assembly GCA_944386635.1). Classification (GTDB taxonomy): domain Bacteria; phylum Bacillota; class Clostridia; order TANB77; family CAG-465; genus CAG-465. The sequence goes on along the minus strand of CALXBV010000025.1, from coordinate 16,271 downwards.
TAATATATTACTACATAACTCTATAATTTGCTTTTTTTGCTTATCTATATTAGTTAATATATCTGTTATAAAAGTATACTCGATTGTTTCTTTATCTCTTTTAAATTCATCTTCATATACATTATAACCGTAAAATTTCAATTCATTTCTTAGCTTCTTTTGTGCTTCATCTTTTACGAGACTTCCTTCTTTTATATCTTCTGATATATTATTTAAAAGCTTTGATACTTCCTTATATTGATCAGATATTTTCTTATTATTTTCTATTTCCTTTTGCTTTAATACTCTCATAAGTTTCATACTATTATATATATCATACAAATTATTTATAATAGTCTTTGAATCCTTGCAATTAAATTTAAGCATTTCAGGCTCTATTGGCTCTCCATTTTCTAATTTGTCTGCCAAATATTGTGCTGTCATATCTAGATTTTCTTTTTCTATACACTCATTTATATTCTCACAAGCAAAACAAGTATTATTAACATAGCTAAGAATATATTTTTTTATAACTTCAATTGTTTCTTCTTCTGTCTCCTTAGTTTTCTCAACAGTTATATTTGCCAAATTGCTAAACACTTCTGAAACTGCACCTATTTTTTCTTTAGCTTCTTTTGTAGGATTTAGCATATTATTTTTAAATGTTTCAAGTCCTCTACTTAAGTCAAATAAATTATCTAACTTTCTTTCAACATATTTAGGCATTAAAAATAATACTATAGATGCAATTAATGTCTCGCACACTACTATATTTATCTGTGTCATACCTGTTGAATAATATGATATGTATATATTTCCAGCAATAAAGGCAATAATAACTGGTATTTTACCAAATCTTCTTAAAAGTCCTGATATAAATCCACTAAATGCTATTGCTACTACAAATGACATTGATACGTCACATAAACATGTATAGCTAAGGCCAATAATTAATCCAGATGTTGCACCAAGTATTGCACCATTTCCCCAACCATACACTAGTATCAATATCAAAGCTAAAATTTCTACAATTTTAAATCCTAATATACTAACAGAGCCTAGCGAAGATAAAACAATCGCAATTGTAAGTATCATTGCGACACTTTCTTCTTTAGTATATACAAATCCATTTTTTATATTAAGTATTACATTCATTCCAGTAACTATTATTAAATAAATTATCCCAGGTAATACTATTGTTGATAGAACACTAAATAACTCAGTAAACAAATCGCCAGTTATAAAATTAGATACAATTTGTAATATAGCAATTGATGCCATAAATTTAATAAATATTGTATACTTTTTATTTATCCCTTCTATATTTACTATAGCTGTTATTAAATTATATAATAAGAAGAATATAAGTAGCATTACAATAGCAGAAGAATAGCCTCCGATAGCTAGTCCAGCAACAGATGCAATTAAAACAAGTATCAATGGCACTTCAAAAGCACTTGCTACTGCAAGTAATACATAGTTGAATGGCCTAAAATCACCAATTAAAGTTTTAGTTGAAAGTAATAAGGCAAAAACCATAAATAAAATATTTTTAAAATTAATTATCTTTTTTATTGTACTAAATATTGACGTTACTTTCTCATCAATATCATTATCTAAGTACTTGTTATATATCATATCTTACACCTCTTTATGTTTCTTTTATACTGTATATTCTACTATATTAAATAAAAATAATTTGTCAGATTTTATTAATTAATTGATTTTATTTTATTTCCCCTATTATGGAAAAATAGTCAAATTAAAATTTGGCTATTTCTCTAAAAACTTCTAAAAACTTCTAAAAACTATTTATTTTTTCTAGGTCTTCCTACTCTCCTCTTTTCTTTTGTTGCTTCTTCTTTTCTAGGTCTTCCTACTTTTCTTTTAGTCTTTTCCTCAATAGTATCCTCTTCATTATTATCTTCTTTGTCTTCTTCTTTTTCAGTTTCTTGTTCTATAACCACTTCATCTAATTTTAATTCATCTTCGTCTATTTCTTCATCATCTTTATCCTCTTGCTCTTCATCTTTATTTAAAATCTTATCTATTTTTTCTTTTACCTCATCCATCTGAGTAAGTTCTCTTGCTTTTTCAAATAAATACTTATCTATCTCTTCTTCATCTTCATTTGCAAGTATTTTTGAATATTCTAAATATTCATCTTCTGTAGAAATAGTTCTATGTACATCATTAACTTTAGTTTTGATCATCATATCATATATTTCTTTAAACATTTTTATATAATCATTGTCATTTACTATATCTTTACAATAACTCTCATCATATATTTTTAAAATTTTATCAAATATTTTATCTATTATTTTAAAATATCTATATGAATTTTTACATATATTTATAATTAAATTATATTCATACATATGCTTGTCTATATCTGACTCAATACCTTTTATCATACTTTCTATAACATATTCAATAAGCTCTCTTTCATCAGATGGTAACTTTGAAATATCATAATTATCATTTATATAACCTACATACTCATCAATATTTTTGAAAAGTTCTTTATATAAATCTTCTTTATATTGATCAGTTTGAATAGCTACATCAATATCTTCAGCAGTCTTAATTACCTGATTATATCTTTGTGCTTTTCCTTCATCCTTTATATTTTGCTTTACTTCATCAATTGCAGATGAAATAGCAAGCAAATTAAATTTTATATCTTCTTTAGATTTAAATTTTGCTCTAGTAACTCTATCATATTCCATCTCTAAAAAAGTCTTTTGCAATTCTAGTCTTGTAGTTTTATCTGTTGAATTAATATTTTCAATTATATCATCAGGATAAGACATCTTTAAATCATACATACTTCTTTGCATAATATCATATTGATATTTTACAAATACAATTTCTCTTAAAATATTTTCTTGATATAACTTTTTATCATCTCCCTCAGTTTTTCTTATAACAGCTAAATGCTCATCAATTGCTTTATTCATCTTATTCATATTTAGCATAATTACAACGCTTTGTATTACTCTGTCAAAAAAATTAATCTTCTTTTTTGAACTTACAACAATATCTGCCATATAACAACTCTCCCTCTTTTGTTCTATATTCAAACAAAAAAACTTAAAATATATATTTTTTTTGTAATCTAAAATCTAAAATTTAATTAATAATTAAATAGTTTAAATCTATTTATATTATATCTTTTTTTCAAATAATTTCAACCCTTTAAATAATAAAAAATGTAATTTTCGTAACATTTTTTTAATATGTAAAACACAAGTATGTAATATTGTAATATAAATTACCAAAATATGGCAAATACTCAAAAAATCAGACATTTATATTCTTTCTACAAGTACTAGAATAGTTACAATATTTACAATAATCCTGTTTTTTATCTGGATCTATTTTTACTATTCCATCTGATATATTTTTACCTATCTGACCTAAAATTTTCTTTGTCTGCCCACAAAGTTCATCAAACTCATTTTCAGCTAAAGCCTTTTTGCTTTCACCTTTTAAAGATCTAGTTGATATATCAATAAGACTATTAGAATTATCTGATTCAAAATTTCTATCCATTTTATTTAATATTTCTAAGTCTTTTAAAAATATTCCATTCATTTTTAATTTTTTCATCAATATCTTTTTTATATTTTCATTACTTTGTTCATATTGGCTAAGTGCAACAAGTTTATCTGATAAATTAAAATATAAAATTCCGGCAGGTTTTATATTTTCCTCTCTTTTATTTTCCATAAAACAAATAAGATAACTTATAAGTTGTAAAGAGATTCCTTCTTTTATATTCTCAAGTTTTAAATCTTTAGAACTTGATTTATAATCTACCACTCTTATATAAGTATTACCATTATATTTTAACATATCTACCCTATCTATTTTTCCTATTATCTTCATAATTCTATCTTTTCCAACTTGTATTTGCATCGGCAAAAATACACTATTATCCTTAAACTCTATTTCATATCCATATGGCTCAAAATCACTTTGATTATAGCTTATAGCAATAGTTTTTATAACTTTTACCATAGTATTTATTAATTTTCTTTTTAATACCATATATTTTACACTTTGTTTTTGCTTTGATAAATTTTTATCAATAGTATCTTCAATTATATTTTCTAGTATTTTATAATACTTAGTCTCTATATCTTCCAAATCTGAAGTTAAAATCTCCTGCCACCTAATACTTTTTACAAGAAGTATTTTAGAAAACTGTTCTAGTACTGAATGCATAAAGCTTCCAAGTTCTAGCACATTTATTTTTGCCTCTTTATTTGGATTTACCTTTAATACATACTGCATAAAATATGAAAAAGGACATTTTTTATATAACTCTAATTTACTTACACTACTCTTAAATTCATTTCCATATATCTTATCTGTAAGCTCATGACTTAAATTAGAATCATCTTTTTTAAATTTTAATATATTATAATACTTATCATTTTGTTTAAAATACTCATACATATTAAGTAATAATTTATTGTTATTTATATCATCTTCACTTAGAGTATCTATATTTTTTACAAACCACATAAACAAGTCATCTTTTGATGAAAAATTAGATAAATTACTTTCTAAATTATTTTTAGATACAACTTCTCCTTTAATCCTAAAATTACTAATTTGATCCATTAAAGTAATAAGGCTAGATTTTCTAGTAGCTTTTCCATCTATTGTTGAAGAAGGAATATATATATATAATTCTTCTGAAACATTATTTAGCGCCTCATAAATATTAAAAAATCCCATATTTAATTTTGTAATAGTAGTCTCTTTTACATCAATATCCTTATCATGTAACTTTTCTAATTCATCATCTGTAAAAAATATATCTTCATCTACTTTTTTAGGAAACTTTCCTTCTACTACGCCTATAAAAAACACAATTTTTTTAGGTTCTATTTTAGATACATCAATATCTACTAGCTCAATTTGATCTTTTGTCGGTGGAAGTGTTTTTATTTTTACATCTTTTATAACTAAATTAAAAATATTATTAAATTCTTCTATAGAAATTCTTTCATCTTTATATACTTTTATAATAGAATTAAATATATTAGATAACTCGTCCCAAACTTGGGATTCAAAATTATTTTTATCTATATCAGTACCATCTTCTTTTACAGATGTTACAATATCATAGTAATTACTAAAAATATTACTAGATTTTAAATGATTATATATTAATTTGATATATTCCTTACTACTCATATCATCCATTGTTACTACAAAAGAATAATCTTTTACAATTTTATCTTTTATCTCATTTAGTTTTACTAAATCATATTTATTATCTTGAGTATTAAGAGTTAATTTGCTATTTACTAAATACTTATTTAAATTAAACTCTCTCATGTAATTTTCAAGCATATATATATCTTTTAAATTTATATCTGTAATCCCAAGCTTTAATATTTCAAAAATAAGTTCTAAGTTTAATCCTCTATTTGCTAAATTTAAAACTGCTTGTATATACTTTACAATTAAAGATTCATATATGTTCTTACTTTTATCAATATATATATTTAAATTATTTTCATAAAATATTCTTGATATTATTTTTTCATACTCATCAACGTTTGTAGTATATATAGCAAAATCCGAAAATCTATATCCATCTTTTATCTTCTTAGATATCACACTAGCAACACTTTTTATCTCTTTTAATATATTTGTATGCATTACAACTTTAATATTTTCTAAATTTATCTTATCTATATTTGTATTTTTTACATCAAAAATATTATTTGCAACATATTTTATATCTTCTTTTGCTTTAAATAAATTATCGTATTTTACTATATTCTCTACTTCCTGCTTATTTTTATTTGCAATTTTACATATTCTTTTATATGTTGTATTTGAAATATCAAAAATACTATTAGAATTGTATATATCTTCAATCCTAGATATGTCCGTATTTAAAGATATGGTAATATCGACATTATTTTTCATTAACATGTCTAAAAATTTATATTCATTGCTATTAAAATTATTATATCCATCAAAATATATAGTTGTATTATTGAAATTATTTTTTGCACATTTATTTAAAAATAAATCCATTTCATCAACACTATCAATATAATCTGATCCTACTTTTTGAATATATTTTTGATATACATTTAACAACTCTTTAAATTTTTTATCTGTTCTTTTATCTTCAAAAGATATATCTTTATATTTTTCAAAAGAAATATCATTTTTCCTAAATAAATCCATATATATATCTAAAACATCTAAAAAACCAGGATATCTTTTCACTTTATCAAAAACATTAAATAAATTTGGATTTTCTTTTATTACTTTAGTAATTATTACTTTTCTATCGAGTTTTGACATATATTTATCATCAATATGTAGATTTTGATTCTTTAAATTTTCTTTAACAAATTCTGATATAGTAGTAATATTTACTCCTATTACTCCATCTTTATTTAAAACCTTCATATATTCATTTTCTGCCATAGCTCTACATTGTGATGGAACAAATAATATAACATCCATACCGCTATCTATATCTTGCTGTATCATATTATATATATGTGTTGTTTTTCCAGTTTTAGATTTACCTAAAATAAAATTAATCATATACTACTCCTCTACTTGTTTTTCATCATAATCTGATACTAACATTTGTTCGTCTTTTATTTTTATTTTGTCGTATTCCGGTAGGTCTTCAATCTTATTTATACCACAAGCTCTTAAAAATTCATTTGTAACACTATATGCTGCAGGACGACCAGGTAAATTAAGTCTTGCAACTTCTTCTATTAATCCACATTCTAAAAGTCTATTTACAGAAAAATCACTATTTACTCCTCTAATATTTTCAATTTCTGTTTTTGTTATTTTAGGATTATATGCAATAATAGCTAAAGTTTCCTGTGCAGATGTAGATAAATTTTGTTTCTTCGTATTTTCCACAAATTTATTAACATACTCATAATAATCTTTATTTGTAACCAATTGATACATATTATTAACTTCTACTAAAGTTACTCCCTGAGTATTATTATATTTATTTTTTAAATTTTCTATAGATTCTTTTACTTTATTCTCTTCGACATTTAATGTTTTACTTAATTCTTCTACAGATATTTCTCTTCCTAAAGCAAACATTACAGATTCAATTACATTATCTAAACTTTCCATACCTAACTCCTTCTTTATTATCTAGATTATATCAAAAATATAATATTTTTTAAAGATATTTTAAATTAAAGCTTCTCTTAATTTAATATTCAACTTTTTTGACTGCTTTTTAATGTTGTATTTGCTCATTTTTGTTGTTTTTATATCACTTTTGTGTTATAATTTCTATATTATTTTATAATAAATAATGTATATAGGAGATGATAAACTTTATGTTATGTTCTGTATGTAAAAAAAATCTAGCCGTTGTATTTATAAACAAACTAGATAAAGATGGCAAACCTACAGGAGAAACTACAGGATTATGTATTGAATGTGCAAAGAAACAAGGTATTGATCCCTTGGCTAATATAATGAAAGAAATGTCTAATATGAACCCTGAAGACCTTGAAAATATGTCAAACCAATTTGATAGTATGATGGGTTCACTAGATGGTAGTGATGAATTAGCTGGCCTTGACGATGATGATGAAAAATCTAATAATAGTCTAGGAAGCATATTTGGTAACATATTACCTTTTGGTAAAAATAATAAAAAAGATGATAATGAAAAAAAAGATGGTAAAAAGAAAAGTAGAAAAACAAAATATTTAGATACTTTTGGAGAAAATCTAACTGAAAAAGCTAGACAAGGAAAGTTAGATAAAGTTATAGGAAGAGAAGTTGAACTTCAAAGAATGATTCAAATTCTTAATAGACGTTCAAAAAACAATCCAGCTTTAATTGGAGAACCTGGTGTTGGTAAAACTGCTGTAATAAATGCTCTAGCTATGAAAATTGTAAAAGGTGAAGTTCCAGGAAAATTAATAAATAAAGAAGTATATTTAATAGATATGACTTCTCTTGTTGCTGGTACTCAATTTAGAGGACAATTTGAATCTAGAGTTAAAGGGTTAATAGATGAGTGTAAAGCACTAGGAAATGTTATTTTAGCAATTGATGAAGTTCACAATATAGTTGGTGGCTTGGAACATGACAATTCCATGAATGCTGCAAACATGTTAAAACCAGCACTGGCAAATGGAACTGTCCAGTTGATTGGAGCAACTACTTTAAAAGAATATAGACAATATATAGAAAAAGACAGTGCTCTTGAGCGAAGATTTCAACCAGTTATGATTGATGAGCCATCCGAGGAAGATTGCTATAAAATATTAAAAGGAATAAAAGGATATTACGAGGATTATCATAAAGTAAAAATTCCAGATAAAACTTTAAGATATGCAGTAGATCTATCTTGTAAATATATTCATGATAGATTTCTTCCAGATAAAGCTATAGACCTACTAGATGAAGCCTGTGCTAGAGTAAATCTTGAGGATTTAAATCTTGCTAAAATAGAAAAATTACAAAAGCAACTAGATGATGCTATTGCTCAAGAGCAAGAAATTCAAGAAGAAATAGAAAAAGCTTCTGATTCAAATAATGAAAATTCAGCCGTAGATAATGCAATATTTGAAAGAGCTGCTAAGAACAAAGAAATAAAGTGCAAATTAAAAAGTAAGCTTGATGATTTAATTGCTAATTCTAAGCCGAAAGAAGTTACATATGATAATATTGCTCAGGTAGTAGAATTATGGACTAAAATTCCTGTTATGAGAATAAAAACATCAGAAACAGAAAAACTACTTTCTCTAAAAGATAACTTGAGTAAAAAAATACTTGGTCAAGATTATGCAATATCTAAATTATCAAATGCAATAATTAGAAAAAGAGCAAATATAACTTCTTCTAAAAGGCCACCTTCATTTATATTTGTTGGTCCTACAGGTGTTGGTAAAACTGCCCTTGTAAAAGCACTAGCTTATGAACTTTTTGATAATGAGGATGCAGTTATAAAACTAGATATGTCAGAGTATATGGAATCTAATTCTACTTCTAAATTAATCGGTTCACCTCCAGGATATGTTGGATATGATGAGGCTGGACAATTGACAGAAAAAGTTAGAAGAAATCCATACAGTATAGTTTTATTTGATGAAATTGAAAAAGCTCATCCAAGTGTATATAATATATTACTTCAAATTCTGGATGAAGGTATTCTTACTGATTCACAAGGAAGAAGTGTATCATTCAAACACACTATTGTAATTCTTACATCAAATCTTGGAACAAACTTTAAATCTGATGGTTATGGATTTGCAAACACAAACATAGAATCTGAAATGCTAGAGAACAAAACTGCTGAAGCTTTAAAAGACTTCTTTAGCCCTGAATTTCTTAACAGAATAGATGAAATTATAACATTTAATAAGCTTGATGATAAAACAATATTAAATATTTCAGAATTAATGATTAAGGAATTACAATCAGAAACTAAAACTAAAAATATATTATTTGACTACACTCCAGAAGTTGTAGAATTTATTGCTAAAAAAGGTCATAGTGATAAATTTGGTGCAAGGCCTATAAGACGTGCTGTTCAAACATATATAGAAGATATACTAGCTGTAGGTTATATAAAAAATGAAATTAAAGAAAATAAAAAATATACTTTAGATGTAGATAAAGAAAATGATAAAATAATAATAAAAAAATAAAAAAGTAACCCTAGTTAATTTAAAATAACTAGGGTAATTTTTATATTTGTTCAGATGAATACCAATAATAATTTCCTGAATCATCTAACTTAAATGTATGTTTAAATTTTCCACCTTGATCAATATATTCATTCATAATCTCATCATATGTTTTTCCATTATATAAAGTATTGCCATTTTCATATTTTCTTTCTAAATCAACGACAATATTTTCACAATCAGAGTTACTATATAAAGCAAAATTATTATATGAGTTATCTGATGTATAATATGAATTAAAAGCTATGAAATTATCATAAATATAAATTTCAGATTCATCTTTACTTTGCTCACATGCATATATTTGTGATTTATAATTAAAATCTTGGCCACCACCACCTGCATAGCTATGACCATAATAGCAATTATCTTCTGGTACATATTCATACACATATCCAAGTGTTGTTTCTGCATCTATTAATGGAACTTCTTGTGAACTTCCAAAAATAGATTTATATTTTTGATTTACATCTTCTATATTAAATCTTTTAACATCTTTTAGATATTCTCCCATTCCCTGCATTTTATTATCTAATTTTGAAAGAATATCAGAAGTAGCATTAAGTGAAATAAATTTACTTTCTTTTTCTAAACTTCTTAAAGTAAATAACAGCTTATTATTATCGCTTATACTATCTTTTGTTACTTTCTGACCAGAATAAGGCTCATACCCTCTAATTTGCATCGGGATTTTAGCATATAATGCAATTACCAAATCACTAGTTGGTGAAAGTTGGAGATTAATATTCTCATTTTCATCATTATTTATCTCTGGTATATTTATTGTACTATCAATTAAGTCACTATATATTTTTACATCATCATTATTTATCTTGAAAAAGTATATTACTAAAAATATAATAGTTGCTATTAATACCCCTATTAAGATAAGTAAAATACAAGAAAAAATACTAGGTTTTCTATAATTTACTACTACTTCTTTTTTTATATCTTCTTTAGGTTTAATATTACTAACAGTTTTAGTGGTATTTTCTTCTTCATTTATATTCTCTATTTTTTTATTAGTTTCATTCTTATCTATCTCATCTTTTGGGTTTGTTTTTTGGCTTTCATTATCCATAACTATCCCTCCATAATTATATGGTAGCATAAGAATAAAAAATATTCAATATTAACTTTCTAAATCTTCAATAAACATATTTAATTCATCTTTTGAATTTATATATGTTCCCTTTTCCACTTTTTCCTTCAATTCTTGTCTTAAATAGTCTATATTTATATTATCTATAGTCATATATACAGTCTTTTTATTTTCTGATTGAATAGAATACACATTAATTTTACCATTCTCCAAAATAACTAAAAAATGATTAGGACAATTTCCATTTAATGTTCTTGAATATATTATCCTATTTGTCCCCTCTGCCTTTATACTATATACAAGTCCGTTTTCTTCTTGATACTTTTTCTCTTTTTCCTTTACTTCCTCCATTGTTGTACCATATTCCATCTTACTTGTTGTTACACTTTCACCACAAGTTAAATAATCATCTTCATATACAACTTCTATATCATATGCTTTAGTTGACACACTAACTGCATCTTCCATATTAGGATTTAATGCATAATCTACTGCATAATCTAAAAGACTTTCATTTTCTATATTCATCCCTGAAAATAGTCTTGTTTGTAAATATCCAAAAGTAACTCCAAAAATTAAAAAAGCAACTAACACTAAACAATAAATTATTTTATCTTTAAAACTTATCATAAAACCACCTATATAAATATGTTTTACATATTTATATATAATATACATTTAAAATTCAATTGCTCCATTTTGTTCAGTAATAAAAATTTTAAAACTATATTTTTTTAGTAACTCAACAACACTTTTATCTGGATGTCCATATACACTTTTATCTGCGGAAATTATTGCATTACAATTATTTATATTACTTATAAAAGGTTCATATGTTGATGTCTTTGAGCCATGATGTGATACTTGATAAAAGTTTATTTTATATAGTTTTTCTTTTATGTCATTATTATAATCATTATTTAAATATTTATCTAATATATACTTTTCGCCATTCTTCGTTGCATCTCCCATAAATAATGCATACTTATAATTCCATTCAATTAAATAAATAGTAGAATTTGCATTTAAAATATCCGAATCTGTTATTTTACTATTTACTGGTGGAGATAAAATATCTACATTAATTTTTCCGATTTTTATCTTCTCTTCCTGTTTTATATATAAAATTGGAATGTTTTTGTTTTTTAATGTTTTAACTAAATCGTTATATTCATCACTTCTTTCTATGGGATTAGATAAAATTATCCATCCAACATTTACATTTTTAATTATCTCCTCTATTCCATTTATGTGATCACTATGTATATGTGTAATTAAGATTGCATCTATATGTTTTATATTTTTACCTTTTAAATAATTTATCATTATATTTCCAGCATTATTTTCTCTAGTTGAACCTGCATCAATTATTACACTTGTTATCCCATCACGAATATATGCCATATTTCCCTGATTAACATTAAAAAATATAATGCTTTTTTCAAAAAACATAGTATAAATATACCAGCCTATACAATATGTAACACTTACATACTTAAAAATTTTTACTATTTTTCTTAATAATTTTCTCTCACTCCAAAAAAATATATACACTTTTTTATCATATAAATATAAAATTATTAAAACATAATATATTATAATTATATATATATTAGGTCTGGGGAAATCAATATTTAATAAATTTATATTATATAAAAAATCGACTAGCATCAGTAAGATTTCTATAAGAATATTACAAGCTTGTATTAATAATTGTGAGATATAAGGAATAAAAAACAATATAAAAAGAATAAATCCCATTTCCATAATATAATTTAATAAAAATCCAAGAATCAAATTAGAAAAAATACTCATTAATGATACATATCCAAAACAATATATTTGAGCAGGAATTATTAGAATTTGTGAGCTTAATGTTAAAGAAATATTATCTATAATAGAAAGCAAAAAAGCATTTTTACTCTTTGTTTTTATTTTTAAATAAGAATTTATAATAGAATAAAACAACTTAATACTTAACACAGATAAAAAAGAAAGACATATTCCAATATTAAATAAATAATATGGATTTATCATTATTATAATACCTAAAGATATTGCATATCTTTTAAAATAGCTATAATTCTTATTCATACTTGCTAGTAAAAACATACAAATTGCTCTTAGTAAAGAAATATTAAATAAACATATACAAAAGAAATATAAAAGTAAAATTACTTTTAATACTATAAACTTTTTTGTCCTAACTATTTTTTCAAAACTTTTGATTAAAAGTATAATATGTGCTCCAGATACACAAATAAAATGACCTATTCCTATACTCATAAATTTATCTTCTATATCTTGATCTAAATATAAATCATCACCATACATTATACTTTTTAATACATTTGAATTTATATAGGACATATTATCATTTAATTTTTTAGATAACATATCTCTTATTTTATATATTATATTTTCTGAATTTATTTCATCTTTTAGAATTATATTACAATATATTCTATTTACTATTCCATTTGAATTCAAATATATTTTATAATCAAATTCATATGGATTATTGTTTTTTTGTATAGCATACACTTTACCTAAAATAGTTAATTTGTCTCCATTTTTATACGTTTTTTCACTATTTTTACATGAAAGTAAAAAATAGTTTCCATCATATTTTATTTTATATGTTACACTATCCTCTTCTTTTTTGTAAATACAACTTATCTCAACATCTAAAATTGATTGCTTATCCAAAAGGTAATCATACTTTTCATTATAAACATACATAGAATTTAATATTCTAAATAAAAAAAGAATTATTAATATAATTATTTTCATTTTCATAATTATATAATACTATATTTCAGTTTATTTGCATAATTTATATTATACATACTTTATATCTATTTTTGTAAGTAAAATGGATTTTTGTGTATTTTTATATGTATATAATTAACACTTCTTTAATTTATACATATATTATTATAGAGCTATATGCTCTATGGGAGGTATCTTATGAATAATAACTTTAATGATTGCAATTGTAATCGTCCATGTGATGGCTGCCCAGTTCAAAATCCTATTTTATGTACGAAGTACATAAAAGGACCTACTGGACCAATTGGACCTACTGGACCTCAAGGCGTTCAAGGTATTCAAGGTATTCCAGGACCTATAGGAAATACAGGACCAACCGGACCACAAGGAGTAGCTGGACCAACTGGTCCTACTGGCTCTACTGGTGCTACACCAGTATTAACAGTTGGAACAGTAATAACTGGAACTCCTGGGACTCCTGCATCCGCGACAATAACAGGTGTAGCGCCTAACTTTATCCTTAATATGGTAATTCCTGCAGGACCTACTGGACCTCAAGGTATTCAAGGCCTTCAAGGAGTTCAAGGACCTACTGGTGCAACCGGAGCTACTGGTGCAACTGGTGCCACTGGGCCTACTGGTACTGCTGGTGTTGGAGCTACCGGACCTACTGGTCCTCAAGGTATTACTGGACCAACTGGTCCTACTGGCTCTACTGGTGCCACTGGACCTACTGGACCTACCGGTTTAGCTGGTGCTACCGGACCTACTGGTCCTACTGGTGCTGTTGGTACTGGAGCTACTGGACCAACTGGTCCTACTGGTGTCGCTGGTGCTACCGGACCTACTGGTCCTACTGGTGCTACTGGTGCTACTGGTACTGGAGCTACTGGACCTACTGGTCCTACTGGTTTAGCTGGTGCTACTGGACCTACTGGTCCTACTGGTGTTGCTGGTGCTTCTGGACCTACTGGACCTACTGGTTTAGCTGGTGCTACCGGACCTACTGGACCTGCTGGTACTACTGGAGCTACTGGACCTACTGGACCTGCTGGTGCAACTGGAGCTACTGGACCTACTGGTCCTACTGGTGCTACCGGACCTACTGGACCTACTGGACCATAGGAGTAGTCTATGGGAAAATATAAAATATGTGTATATGCAATAGCTAAAAACGAGTCTAAGTTTGTAAAAAGATGGGTAAATTCCATGAAAGAAGCTGATGCAATTTTTGTGTTAGACACTGGTTCTACCGATGACACGGCAAAAAAATTAGAAGAATTAGGAGTTAATGTAAAAATAGAAAAAATTACTCCGTGGAGATTTGATGTTGCAAGAAATAAATCTTTAGAACTAGTTCCAAAAGACACAGATATTTGCGTTTGTACGGATTTAGATGAAGTATTGCAAGAAGGATGGAGAAAAGAACTAGAAAAAGCATGGACTACAAATACTAACAGAGTGTGTTACAATTATAACTGGAGATTAGATAGTAATAACAGACCATTAGTAACATTTCTTACAAATAAAATACATTCAAGAAATGATTATATATGGACACATCCAGTTCATGAAATTTTAACTTTTAAAGGACAAAAAGAAAACATAATAACTGTAGATAAAATTATATTAAATCATTATCCAGACTTAAAAAAGTCTAGATCTAGCTATCTTCCTTTACTAGAACTATCTGTAAAAGAAGACCCAAACGATGACAGAAATACTCATTATTTAGGTAGAGAATATATGTATTATGGAATGTGGGATAAATGCATTGAAACTTTAAAAAAACATCTATCTCTTCCATCTGCCACTTGGAAAGATGAAAGATGTGCTTCTATGAGATTCATCTCTAGAGCATATATAAATCTAAATGAAATAGATAAGGCTAGACTATGGTTAGATAAAGCTATAAATGAAGCTCCATATTTAAGAGATCCTTATGTCGAAAGAGCAATTTTAGAATATAATCAAAAGAACTGGGATGATGTATTATATTACTGCACACAAGCATTAAAAATCAAAGATCATCAAAAGACTTATATTAATGAAGTTTTTAGTTGGGATCATACTATCTATGACTTATTATCACTTTATTTTTTTAATATTAAAGAATATGATGTATCTTTATTATTTGTAAATAAAGCGTTAAAAATTAGTCCCGACGAAAAAAGATTAATAAATAACAAACAAATAATAGAAAAATTTGCTAATAATTAGAGATGGTTAAAAAAGCCATCTCTTTTTCTTATTTTTTGTAACAAACCTTGTCCTAGATACATATATTACTATAGAGCTACATGCTCAAAAAGGAGTTTTTAATGAATATTTTTGATTTAAACAATACAAATCAATGTCAATGTAATAACCCGATAATGTGTACAAAATGTATTACCGGGCCTACCGGTCCTACTGGACCTGCTGGTAGAATGGGTCCTACTGGACCTCAAGGAATTCAAGGTCTTCAAGGTATCCAAGGACCACAAGGTTCAACAGGATTACAAGGACCAACTGGCGCAACTGGGCCTACTGGACCAACTGGTGCGACTGGTGCTACTGGCGCTACCGGAATCACTGGACCAACTGGCGCGACTGGACCAACTGGACCTGCTGGTATAATTGGGCCAACTGGTGCGACTGGTATTACAGGAGCTACTGGTGCTACTGGTGCGACTGGCGCT
>CALXBV010000024.1 GCA_944386635.1 uncultured Clostridia bacterium | reverse complement strand
TTGAAAAAAATGGTAAGAGATACCCTGCAAAAAAAATAGAATCTAGTAATATATTAGATTCTAATATGAAACAAATCTACTTAAAAGGGATAGAGCTTTTAAGTAGAGATTTAAAAAAATCACCAATTTATATTGGTGATGGAAAAAATATACTTGGGGTAAACTCAATAGAAAGAGTATATCCTGAGGATGAAAAAGAAAAAAAGAAAGAGGCAACTTTGATGGTAGAAACTGATTATGCATATTTTATAATCAGTTTTCCAAAAGTTGAAACTTTCTAAATGATAACAGGTTACATATTTGTAACCTGTTATTTTTTAACATATTTTTTCATAGTTAATATAATACAATAGGTGATTGTATGAGTTGTATAATATTTTGTATATCAATAATTGGAATAATTGCAATATGCTTTACTATGCACAATTCTTGTTTTATATGTCAAGAAAAGAAAAGTAAAGGAGAGTTAAAAATAGTTCTTACTAAAGAAAATGTAGATTTTGATGAAAAAAAGGAAATAATAAATAAAATAATGAAAGGTGAATATGAAGATATTTTAGATATAGTGGATAATATGAGAATAAATTGACTTTAATTTATCTTTTGTGTAAAATATAGCAAGAGGTGAAAATAATGTACGCTTTTTTTAAAGGAAAAATAGATAAAATATATAATGATAAAGTAATTTTAGATGTAAATGATATAGGATATGAAATTTATATACCAGAATCAGAGATATATACATTAAATGTAGGAGAAATGGTTAAAATATATACACACTTACATGTAAGAGAAGATGAAATGAAACTTTTTGGATTTAAGTCTAGTGAAAGTCTTGAGTTTTTTAAAAAGTTAATTACTGTTAGTGGTGTAGGGCCTAAGGCAGCCATTGGCATAATATCTAAAGTGGATACAGAAAGTCTATGTGTAGCTATTGCTACTGAAAATATAGCAGCACTTAAAAGTGTACCAGGAATTGGTCCTAAAATGGCACAAAAAATTATATTTGAATTAAAAGATAAAGTATTAAAAGAAAAGACAGATGCTATACAAAATAAAGTAAAAGAGGTAGTAAATCCCAATATTGATGAGGCTATTACGGCATTAGAGGTATTAGGATATACACAAAAGCAAATAAAAGATGTACTTGCTAAAATTAATATAAAAGATGATAGTGTTGAAGATATAATTCGTAAGGTATTAAAGGAAATGCAAAAAATGTAGAACAAGGTAGACAAAAATTTTCTTTTATGATAATATTTAAATGGAAGAGTGTATAATTGATATATGAAAGGAAAACAAAATGATTGAATTTATAAATGTTACGAAAAAATATGATCACGGTGTGTGTGCACTAGATAATGTAAGCTTGAGAATAGAAAAAGGTGAGTTTGCATTCTTAGTTGGACCATCTGGATCAGGAAAGTCTACATTTTTAAAACTTATGATAAAAGAAGAAGAGCCAACTTCAGGTAAAATATTAATAGATGGAAAAGATATTACAAAAATTAAGAAAAAAGATATTCCATATTTAAGAAGAAAAATTGGTTTTGTGTTTCAAGATTTCAGATTATTATATGATAGAACAGTAGCTGAAAATATAATATTTGCTTTAAGAGTTATTGAAGCATCAGAAAAGGAGATAAGAACACAACTTAAGACAGTTTTACAAATGGTTGGTCTTTCAGGAAAAGAAAATTATTATCCTAATCAGTTGTCTGGTGGAGAGCAGCAACGTGTAGCTCTTGCGCGTGCATTAGCTACAAAGCCACCAATACTTATAGCGGACGAACCTACAGGAAACTTAGACCCAAAGACAGCAGAAGAGATTTTTAAAACTTTACTAGAAATTAATGCAAGAGGAACAACAATTTTAGTAGTTACTCATGCAAAAGATATAGTTAATGAATTAAATAAAAGAGTAATTGCACTAGATCACGGTAAAGTAGTAAAAGACGACGCGAGAGGGGTGTACTAAAGATGACAACAAATACTTATTTGATTAAAGAAGGATACCATAATTTAAATAAACATGGGTCAAAGACTGTTTCTACTATGCTTATAATTTGCGCTACAATGTTGATATTAGGAATATTTATTATAATATTACAAAATGTAAATCAAAATGTTCAGACTTTAAGACTTGAGCAAGGATTACAAGCATTTATTGAAGATAATGCAACAGATGAAGATATTGCATATATGGAAGATGAGATAAAGCAAATTCCTGGAGTGTCTGAAATAGAATATATGGATAAAGATGAGGCATATGAAGATGCTAAAAATCAATTTAAAGATCAGGAATATTTCTTAGAAGGACTTGAAGATTTAGATATTTTTCCTGCTTCATTTATAGTAAAATTTACAAATATAGAAGAAGCTGAGCAAATAAAAGAAGAAGTTGAAAAGATAGATGGTATATATAATGTAAAATATAATGCAGATACAATAGACGCGGTAATATCTATTTCTAAGGTTGCTAATATATTTTTATTAGGAGTAGGAACAGTATTACTAGTGGTTAGTATATTTATAATATCTAATACTATAAAACTTGCTGTTTATTCGAATAAAAGAGAAATTTTTATAATGAGATATATTGGTGCAACTAATAGCTTTATTGTTAAGCCTTTTATAGTTGAAGGCGCAATAATGGGAATAGTATCAGCTTTAATTTCATTTATAATAATATCAATAGTATATGTGTATTTATATGCATCATTAAATTCAAGTTATGCTTTAGGAGTATTTAGATTTATACCGTATTCTACTATTTGGTATCAGATATTAGGGGCATATATTGCATTAGGATTATTCATTGGTATATTTGGAAGCTCAATATCATTAAAGAAATATTTAAAAGCATAGGAGGAAGAAAATGATAAGTAGAATAAAGAAAAATAGTATAATACTTGTAGCTATATTATTTTTAAGTATTCTTCCTATAGTATATGGAGTAGATACACTTTCTAAGTATGAGCAACAGTTAGAAGATGTAAAGCAGGAACAACTTGAAAATTCACAAAAGCTTACAGGTGTTGAAAAAGAGTTAGCTTTATATGCATATGATGTTGCGCAAATAGATAGCGAGGTTGTAAGTTATAGTAAAGATTTAGCAGGAATAGAAGAAGAGATAAATGATGTAGAAGATAGATTAGCAGAACTAGAAAAAGATTTAGAAGATGCAAATGAAAATTATAGCATTATTAATAGTACATATGCTAATAGGCTAAGATCAATATATGAAAATGGAATACCAAGTATTTTTGAATTAATAATAACTTCAAATGGTTTTACAGATTTAATGGTAAAATTAAATATATATAGTATGATATTAGAGCATGACAGGACTTTAATGAATACATATCAAGATAGACAAAATTATATTAATTATATAAAAGGAGATATTGAATTAGATAAAAAACAATTGGAAGCTTTGCAACAAGGTCTACAAGAAGTAAAAGCAGATCTTGAGGAAAAAAGAGTGGAAAAAGTGGATAAGATGTCTGAACTCGAACAAAAGCAAAATGAATTACAAAATGCATCACAGCTTCTTACTGAAAAAAGAAAACAAGCAATAGCAGACATAGATAATGAAGTTGCAAAAGTAATTGATGAGGTTTCTGAGCAAATAAAAAATGGAACATCTGCTACTTTTACAGGAACAGATTTTGCATATCCAACACCAGGATTTACAATAATAACAACTAGATTTGGTGAGGTATATAATCTTGTAGATCCAGCAGGTAGTGCACATACAGGTGCAGATATAGCTGGAGCTGGTATTAACTGTACACCAATTTATGCTATACAAGCGGGTACTGTAACCACTTCTGGATACAGTAACTATGGATATGGAAATTATATAATAATAAATCATGGAGAATGTACAGACGATAATTCTTCATATATATCATTATATGGACACTGTAGCTCTTTAGCAGTAGAAGAGGGAGAAGTTGTTGAAAAAGGACAATTAATTGGATATGTAGGTACAACAGGGAATTCTACAGGACCACATTTACATTTAGAGGTGAGAGTTAATGGAATAAGAGTAGATCCATTGCAATTTTTCCCAAGTGTATCATTTACATATTATTAATATATAAGAAGGGGAGGTATATATTGAAAATGAAAAGAAAGCTAGGACGAGCCGTATTAGCTTTAGGTATAGTTAGTTTAGGATTTAATCTAAATACTGTGTGTTTTGCTGATGCAGTAAGTGATGCAAGAGATGAATTAAATAGTATAAAAGATCAAATAGAAGCAAATAAGAGTGAAATAAGTTCGG
>CALXBV010000023.1 GCA_944386635.1 uncultured Clostridia bacterium | reverse complement strand
TTTACAAAAAAATAAAAACTTTTTTCTGTTTATTTTTTATGTTTAATTGTCTCCTTGCGACGTCTATTATGATACTACTTTTTATCTTCTTTGTCAACACTTTTTTTAAAATTTTTTTATTTATTTTTTATAAATATATTTTAAAGGTAAAAATGGGATTAAAAATCTATGTTTTAACCCCATTTTTTATTAATTGACACCTAAATATTCTTCTAAACATAAACCACTATTATAAACAGCTTCAGCGATATCTTTTCCTAAATATCTAATATGCCATGGCTCATATTTATATCCAGTTATGCTTTCTTTATCTTTTGGATATCTTATTATAAATCCATATTTATAGCAGTTCTGTGCAAGCCATATTCCCGAAGGTGTATCTCCATATGTATCATCAATCCAACCTACATCCATTGCAAGTCCAGTTTGATGCTCTGAAGTACCCGGCCTAGCAGAGAAAGTATCTGCTTCAGCTTGTCCATATACAGCAACATAATTATTATATAATCTTTCTTGTGTTTCATATGACCTATATCCAGATAATAATTGTATATCAAATCCTGCAGCTTCTGCATCTTTGCTTAACTCTAAGAAAGCATTATATGCTTCATCCTGTAGACCAGGTGCATAGTCACTTGGAATAGGATGATTTTTATTTACTAATAATATTCCATTAATATATGTTATTTCACTAGTATCATATGTATAATAATTAGATTTGCTTACAACCTTTATATTTACATTTATTTGATTAGTAACTACTGGCTCTTCTATAGTAGAAACATTAACTTGACAAGTTCCCTCATTAACACCGGTTATAGTTCCATCCTGAGATACAGTTGCAATATTTTCATCAGTACTTGTCCATTTTAATTCTTTATCAATTGCCTCCTGTGGTAAAACGGTTGCTTCTATTTTTAAAAATTGTCCTACCTCTAACTCAACGTCGTTCTTACTTAATTGAATACTATCAGCGACCTCTTGTATTTTTAAATTTATTTGTTTTGAGATACTACCACTATTTGTTGATATTTTTAACTTATATTCTCCAGATTTTTCAGCAATTATTGTTGTATTATCAATACTTATTGCCTCTTTATCACTACATTCTATATAGAAACTTCCTTTTGTATACTCAGATTTTTCAGCTCCTATAGCTATTTCATTTTTAGTCTTATTATTCATAACTATATCTTTTACATTTATTTGAGATGGCTCAATATAGGCAATTAAATAATCATTAGAAACATTTTCTTGAATTATATTAGAAAATCCATTTTCATCTACTGGTATATCGTTTGCAATAAAACTCAGATTTCCATCTTTAGTATTATATTGTGATATATAGTCTACACTACCTAATGTAGCTTTTACGTTTACTTTTATATCACATTTTACATTACTATCTATATCCACATTATATGAGTCATTAAAAATATTGTCTTTTTTTATTTTTACATCTATATTCATTTCTTTTTGTAAATCATCATTTTTTATAGTAGCAATATATACTTCGTTATATATTATTACATCAAATCCTTCTGATTTTAATTTATCGTACACTTCATCATTAATCTTTATACTTTTACCATTATTAAAAGAAATTGCTGTCTTATTATCTTCATTTATATAATTTAATAGTTGCTCATTTATCTTATTTGTTCTAGAAAAATTAACAATTAAAGCTATAATTATACAGATTATTAATAAAAAGATAAATAAAATTATAATTTTTTTCCTTATGATTTTTATTTTCATTTTTCCTCACTACTCATAATAGAATTATAAATGTATACATTACTGATCTTTATATTAGTATCATATAAAAGTACATATTCAACATAAAATGTATTCTTGTAATCATTTATTTGTCTATTATACTCCATGTATACATTATATAATTTATTTTCCACTTTTTCAACATTTAATACTTTTTTATTGTCATACCATAAATGCTCTATAGGCTCAAAATTAAGTTCAATATATCCATTATTATAAAATTTATATTCTTGTATATTAAATTGAAAATCATCAAAAAATGTATTAATTACATCAATCATGAAATCTTGTGAAACTTTGCCAAAGTTATAATATAAAGTATTCTCATATGTATAATAATCTTCTTTATTTTCTATATTTATTTTTTCTTTATATAAATCTTTATTTTCTATAATATATCTGACCGCAAAATCCATTTTATTTTCTTGTGTAAGAGAAATATTTCCAGAATTACTCATGCAATCTAGCAATATATTATCTACCTCATCAATCTTCTCGTAAATCTCATTTCTTACATTATCTAAATTTTGATCTTTCAAATTAATATTGCCATAATATACTAAAAATGGAATGCCAATTGCTCCAACAAGGAAAAAAGCTATTTTTTTCATAAAATCACCTATTATACTTTATCACTTTAAATTTATAATTTATAAAAAAGCAAAAAAATAGCTAGTTAATCTCTTAACTAGCCAATTTTCAACATATTAAAACTTATGACCACATTTATTGCAAAACTTAGCTGTAGGTTCAAATACCTGACCACATTCAGGGCAGACTTTTTCAACTTCTACTTCATCTTTTTTTATAACCTTCTTATCTTCTTTTAATTTAAAAGGCTTTTGTTTTTCTCCACAATTTGTACAGAACTTACTATCTAATGAAATTACTTCTCCACATGCTAAGCAGTTTCTTAATCCCTTATTATATAAGATTTTTACATTCATATTATTTATCTCATCATTTAATTTATCAATCTTTTTACATTGCTTTGTAAATTCTTTACCAACATCCTCTTCTGCTTTATATAAATTATATACCGCTTTGCCCATTTCCTCATAAATTTCATCAATATCTGTTTGCTTATCAGAAATAGAAATTTTAAGTTTTGTTTCTTCTATTAACTTTCCTGATTTATCAGCAACAGTATTATATGTACTAGATGCTGTATCGCCTACTTTTTTTGATATTTCTTCTACCTTTTTCATGAACTCCATATAAATTCTCCTCCTTATTATATTTAAAATATAGCATAAATATTATATTATTTCAACATTTACTTTTTTTCTATTACTACATTATCATTTTCAGCTTTTAATACAATATTGTCTCCATCTTTTATTTTTCCATATAGCAATTCTTCGGCAAATTTATCTTCAACTTTAGATTGCACTGCTCTTTTTAATGGTCTTGCACCATACAAATCATCAAATCCAACTCTAGCTATATATTTTACAATAGATTCATCAATTTCAACTGATATATCTCTAGATTTTAATTTGTCTGCAAATTCTTTTAACATTATGCTAGCTATCTTTTCAACTGCATCTTTTCCTAACTTATTAAATATAATTATCTCGTCAATTCTATTTAAAAACTCAGGTCTAAAGTTTTTCTTTAGTTCATTCATAACTTCACTTTTTGCTTTTTCATATGTCACACTACCATCATCTCTATTTATAAATCCTATAGATTTACTTTCTGTAATATTTCTAGCGCCTGTATTTGAAGTCATAATTATAACTGTATTTTTAAAATTAACTGTTCTACCATTAGAATCTGTCAATCTGCCATCATCTAAAATTTGTAATAATATATTAAATACATCAGGATGAGCCTTTTCTATTTCATCAAATAAAATTATTGAATATGGTTTTCTTCTTACCTGCTCTGTTAATTGACCTCCATCATCATATCCAACATATCCTGGAGGTGATCCTATAAGTTTAGATACACTATGTGGTTCCATATATTCAGACATATCTAATCTTATCATTGCATTTTCACTGCCAAACATATTAGCAGCCAATGCCTTTGTTAGCTCTGTCTTACCAACACCAGTAGGTCCTAAGAACATAAATGATCCTATTGGCCTATTTTCATCTTTTAAACCAACTCTTGCTCTTTTTATAGCTTTAGATAATACGTCAATTGCTTCATCTTGACCAATTACTCTCTTCTTTAACTCTTTATCTAGATTCTTAATCTTTTCAGATTCTGTTTGTGTAAGCTTAGTTACCGGTATTTTTGTCCAGTTTGAAACAACTTCACATATTTCTTCTTTACCTATAGATATCTCCTTATTATTTTCTTGTTTTTTCCATTTTTCATCTTGCTTATTTAATTTCTCTTTAAGTGCTTTTTCTTCATCTCTAATTTTAGCTGCCTTTTCAAAATTTTGAGATATTATAGCTTCTTCCTTTTCCTTTGATTTTTTATCTAATTCTTTTTCTAAATTTTTAAAACTTTCAGGTTTTGTTAAACTTTTAATTTTTACTTTCGAACAAGCTTCATCTATTAAATCTATCGCTTTATCTGGTAAAAATCTATCAGTTATATATCTTTCAGATAAAATTGTAGCCTCTTTAATAGCTTCATCAGTAATTTTTACTTTATGATGTGCCTCATACTTATCCTTTAGTCCTTTTAATATTTCTATAGTATCTTCAACACTTGGCTCTTCAACTATAACACTCTGAAATCTTCTTTCTAGTGCACTATCTTTTTCTATATATTTTCTATATTCATTTAATGTTGTAGCACCTATAACCTGTATTTCGCCTCTTGAAAGTAAAGGCTTTAAAATATTAGCAGCATCCATTGCTCCCTCTGCAGAGCCTGCACCAACAATAGTATGTATTTCATCTATAAATAAAATAACATTGTTAGCTGCTTTTATCTCTTGAAGTGATTTTTTTAGTCTCTCTTCAAAATCTCCTCTATATTTTGCACCAGCTATCATTGAAGCAATATCTAAAGATACAACTCTTTTATTTTTTAATATTTCCGGCACATTATTTTCTTTTATCATTTGTGCAAGTCCTTCTACTACTGCTGTTTTACCAACCCCTGGCTCTCCGATTAAGCATGGATTGTTTTTTGTTCTTCTACTTAATATTTCAATAACTCTTTCAATCTCTTTTTCTCTTCCTATTACTGGATCTAATTTATTTTGCTTTGCAAGTTCTGTTAAATCTTTTCCATATTGATTTAATGTTGGCGTATTATTTTTAGACTTATTTTCTATGTTTGCTGGATCATGATAATTATCTGATATTGGAGATTCATCTCCTAATATTTTTAATAACTCTGTAAATATTTTTTGTGGATCAATATCTGCATCTATTAATATTCTAACAGCCACACTATCAATTTCCCTCATTAAAGATAATAAAATATGTTCAGATCCAACATAATTTTGTCCCATTCTCAATGCTTCTTTTTGACTGTTTGCTATAATTCTTTTTGCTCTTGGTGTAAAGTCTACTTCATCTTCATTAACCTCTGTATTCATTACACCATCTATTTTTAATATTTCATCTTCTATATATTCTGCTGTAAGATCTTGTTTTTTTAAAATAACTGCTGCAAGTCCTTCTCCTTCTGCAATTAAACCATATAATATATGTTCTGTTCCTATGTATGGATAATTATTATCTATTGAAAAACGTCTTGCACACTCAATTACCTTTCTTGCACTTTCTGTAAATTCGTACATCATTTTATCTCCCTTCATATTTCTTCATATTATATACTATTTTTTATATATTCTGCTCTTTTAATATTTTCTTGCTCTCTTGGAAAATCTTCTTTGAATTTTTTTCTGAGAGTATTTTTACCAATATTTTCAATCAAACTATCTACATCTTGCAAACTAATGTCATTTATTAATCCCATATTTATTCCTAAACGTATATTAGATATTAATTCAAAAGCTTCCTTTTTAGACATAATCATAGCATTCTTTAATATTCCATAAGATCTAAAGATCTCATCTTTTACTTCTATCCTATTTTTTAATATTTTTCTTGCCTTTCTTTCTTGCTTTACTACATATTTTGTAACCTGTCTTACTTGTTCTATTATATCTCTTTCTCTTATTCCAAGTGTCTTTTGATTTGATATTTGATAAATACATCCATCTCCATTTGTATTTTCTCCATATATACCTCTTACAGATATTCCAAGATTTGTTATTTCATTAAAAATTCTCTCAAGTAGTCCTATTTTTTCTAAAGCTGGTAGATGTAACATTACTGATACTCTCATACCTGTACCAATACATGTAGGACACGCTGTTATATATCCATAATCTTCATCATATGCATATTTAATACTTTTAGCAACATTATTATCAAAAGTCTTAATTTTATTATATGCTTCTTCTAAATTAAAATTATGCTCAAACACTTGTATTCTAAAATGATCTTCCTCATTAATCATTGTAGTAATGTTATTTTTTTCATCTATTATTAAAGCTGATCCCGCACTTTGAACTAATTCTTTAGATATTGTATGTGTCTCTACAAGAGACATTTTTGTTATATCATCAATATTATCTAAATCTAAAATTTTATATTTATCTTTTAACTTCTCTTTAACAAGATTTAGAATTTCTTCTTTCTGTTTTTTTATCATATTATTTGGAAAATTGTATCCACTTATATTTCTTGCTAATCTAATTCTTGTTGTTAAAACAACATCATTATACATATCCATTTATTTTTCCTCCTTTTTAGAATTTTTTTCTAATTCTTTTATTTTATCTCTTACTACTGCTGCCTCTTCAAACTTTTCCTCTTTAACTAATTGCTTCATTTTTTCTTTTAAATCATCTACTTCACTTACACTATTTTTCTCAATATTTTTTTCCTCTTTTATATGTCTATTTCTTCCTTGTATCTTTAATAATATTTCATCTATTTCCTTTTTGAATGTTTTATAACACTCATCACATCCAAAAAGTCCTGTAGCTCTGTACTTTGAAAGAGTATATCCGCATTTTTTACATTTTATCTCCTCTGGCAACACATATCCAAAATCTAATACCATAGGAGAGAATATATCATCAAAACTATTAAAAACTCCTAACTCATGTGCACAGCTTTCACATAAATTTAATGTTATTACCTTTCCATTTATATTTTGCTTATATGTAATATTTGCTTTATTTTTTCCACAATTTGAACAAATCATATTATTCCTCCATTCTTATTTTAAACTAACTATTATATTTTTAAACATATCTGCTCTAATCTCATCTCTTTTTAATTTATTTACCTTTTTTAAGCTATTTTCAGACAATGCCGATGAAATAATAGTTGCACATTTATTATCTATTATATTATATCTAAGTAAATCTTTTAAGTAAATATCTAATGTACTTTGTGACATTTTATTACCTATTTTTCCAACTATATTTTTTATATAATCACATTCCGAAGTATTTACCTGACTAATTTTAATATAGCCTCCTCCCCCTCTTTTACTTTCTACATAAAATCCTAACTCTGGTATAAACCTTGTAGAAATTACATAATTTATCTGAGAAGGAACACAATTAAATGTTTGTGCTAATTCACTTCTTTTTAATTCTACACAATGCTGTTCATTAATAGCACTTTTTATATATTCTTCTATTAAATCTGATAAATTCATACTTACTCCTTACTTTGACTATCTTTGACTATTGTACAATAAAATATGCACTTTGTCAAGTGCATATTTTATTCTATTTGTTTTCCTCATTATTTCTTATTGCAAATAAAAATATTGGTCCTAATATACCACAAGAAATAACATCAAATATTGTCATTAAAATTGTACTTTTACTATATCTACTATATATTTTATACCTTGCAATATATGAATATATAGTAGTTATAATTGAAAGTGTAAAGCTAATAAGTAGAAGAGCTAAAATAGCATACAACTCACCATACATAAATAATATAAATAAAGAAAAAAATGTGGTACCTAAACTTAAAAAAGTTAATATCAGTGCATGCGAATCAGATTTAAAAGCAATTCTTCCTAACAAATATTTATTTATGCATGGAATCCATGCTAAAATATATGGCTTTTCATCTTCTCTTTTAGCAATTTCATATAATCCAACAGAGTTAAATACATATGAAATAAAACCAAAAGCAAATAAAACAACATATAGTATCATAACTACAGCTACTAATACTCCCATAATCTTCTCCCCTTATAATTAACTTATATTAATAGTCGCTACTCATAAAATCTTTTAACTTTTTACTTCTACTTGGATGTCTAAGTTTTCTTAATGCTTTTGCTTCAATCTGTCTTATACGCTCACGTGTAACATCAAATTCTTTTCCAACTTCTTCTAATGTTCTCATTCTTCCATCTTCCAAACCAAATCTTAACTTTAGTACTTTTGCTTCTCTTGGTGTTAATGTCTGCATTACCTCTTCTATATGTTCTCTAAGTAAAGTGTCTGCAGCTTGTTCAGATGGTGATGGTGCATCTTCATCTGGAATAAAATTACCAAGACTACTTTCATCTTCTTCGCCAACTGGTGTCTCTAAAGAAATAGGCTCTTGAGCTACTTTTAATATTTCTCTTACCTTCTCAACAGGCATCTCTAATTCTTTTGCAATTTCTTCTGGAGTTGGCTCTCTACCTAATGTTTGTAATAGATGTCTAGATGTCTTTATTAATTTATTTATTGTTTCTACCATATGTACAGGTATTCTTATTGTTCTTGCTTGATCAGCTATAGCTCTTGTTATGGCTTGTCTTATCCACCATGTTGCATATGTAGAAAATTTATATCCTTTTGTCTGATCAAATTTATCTACAGCTTTTATTAAACCTAAATTTCCTTCTTGAATTAAATCTAAGAAATTCATACCTCTGCCTATGTATTTTTTAGCAATACTAACAACTAAACGTAAATTAGATTCAATAAGTTGTTTTTTTGCTTCTTTATCTCCTTTTAACATCCTTTCAGCAAGAGCATTTTCTTCTTCATATGTTAAAAGTGGTATTTTTCCTATTTCTTTTAAGAACATTTTTACTGGATCATCAACATTTAAATTATCCACAAAAGACATATCATGCATATCTTTAAGCAATATATCTTTTTCCGTTTCATCAATATCTTCAAGATTAGGCTCTATATCCAAGTCTGTTACAGCTGTATTATCCTCATCTTTTTTTTCTGGATCATCTAGCTCTTCTTTAATTTTTCCTTCGATTTGCATATCTTTTTCATCATCTTCGTCATCAAGTACTAAATTAACTTTAGCTTTGTCCAATTCATCATATATTTTTGTTACATACTCAGAATCAATATTCTCCTTACTAATAAATTCAATTACATCTTTCATTAAGACCTTTTTTGCTTTTATTGCTTGGTCTATAAATTGTTTTACTTTCTCTTTTTGAGTAAGTTCTTTGTTTTTAGTTTCTAATTTTTTATCATCATTTTTAATTTCTAATTTCTTATCATCTGATAATTTTTTTTCTTCCTTTTCCATTCACAGAGACTCCTTTTACTTCAATTTTGAAAGCTCGATTATAATCTGATTTAACTCATATTTTATTATCTCACTTTCGTCTTTTGAGATGTTTTCATCTAATCGCTTTAATATTTCATCTCGTCTAGCATATAATTTTTCTTTTTTCTTATTCTTTAATACATCCTGAAGTAACTTTTCTTCATACCCTGAAATGTCGATATACATTATATCGGTGATTTCCTTTATCATATCTTCATCTTGTATTTTAGATAAGACATCAATTTTATTTATATCATAATTATCCATTAAAGATAATATGAAATCATAAATTTTTCTAACATCTTCATTGTCTATATCTGAAGATTTTATATTTTTTATAATTTCTTGTTGAATTGGTGGCTTTTTAGACAGCATCAAAGCAACAATATATTGTTCTTGCCTTTTCCTTACATTTGTTATTAAATGCATTTTTTTATTTAGAGATTGCATATCTATAGCAACATCATTATTATTTTTCTTTGTCATTCCTTTTTCTACTTCTTTTAAAATAGGTCCAGGACTCATGCCATATTTTTTTGAAATTTTATCTATATACATATCTCTTTCTATATTATTATCAATTTTAGATAATATATTAGAAACACCTGTTAAAAATTTTACTTTTGAATCAAAATTTTCTAAATCTAAATCTTTTTCTAAAATTGATACTTTAAATTCAACCAAAGATATTGCATTATCTATACATTTTTTTAGTCTTTCTGCTCCATACTTATTTAAATATTCATCAGGATCTTTGACATCATCATGATCTAGTTTTAATACTTTAACATTTAATCCATGATTTACTAATATGTCTAATCCTCTCATTGTAGCGGCTTGTCCTGCACCGTCTTGATCATAACCTATAATTACTTTATCTGTATATTTTTTTATAAGACGCGCTTGATTTTCCGTAAGAGCAGTTCCCAAAGACGCCACTGCATTTTTAAAGCCAAATTTTTGCAATGCTATAGCATCCATATAGCCTTCAACAATTATTATATTATCTAATTTTTCTCTTTTAGCAAAGTTCATTAAATATAACGTTTTTCCTTTATGATAGATATCATTTTCTGGAGAATTTACATATTTCGGAATTGTTTTATCCAAAACTTTAGAGCTAAATGCTCTTCCTCCAAAAGCAATTGTTCTATCTCTAATATCAAAAATTGGAAATATTATTCTAGAATAAAATCTATCATACATCTTACCATTACCATTTTCTATAATAATGCCAGAAGCTAAAATTTCTTCCTTTGTATAACCTAATTTTATTAAGTGATCATATAAAGGTACTTTTCCAGTTGCATATCCAATGCCAAATTTATTAATTGTTTTTATATCTAATTTTCTTTTTATTATATATTCTTTTACAGGATTATTATCTTCTTTCAATAGCTCTATTAAATTATTATGATAAAACAAACCCGCATCTCTATTAATATTAAATATTGCATCTTTTAAATCTTTTTTATGAGTATCTATTTTATCATTATAAGTCTTAACTTCAAATCTACTAGTATCTATATTTGCTCTTTCAGCAAGCATTTCTACAGCATCCCAAAAATCTATATTTTCTATTTTCATTATAAATGATATTACATTTCCACCTTCAGAGCAACCAAAACACTTAAAGATTTGCTTATCCATTGAAACACAAAATGATGGTGTTTTCTCCCTATGAAAAGGACATAATCCCATATAGTTTCTTCCACTTTTCTTTAAAACTACATATTCAGATATTACTTCAACTATATCGTTTTGAGATATAACTTCTTCTATTAAATCACCTGAATAATAAGCCACCTGCTCAACACCTTCCCTTTATGCCTCAATCATTTTTATTCTTTCTTCTCTATTATAATAAATATTAGTTGTATTAACTATACAAATTATTACTAAAAGTAAAGTAAGTATTGACTGATAATATAATATATCTACATTAAATATAGTTAAAACAACAACTAAAGATATAAATATTACTTTTAATAATGTGGATTTAGTATCATATTTTCTGTGTAAAATTACGGATAAAATTTCCATAATTATTATATATAT
The DNA here is from genome assembly GCA_944386635.1 of uncultured Clostridia bacterium. Lineage (GTDB taxonomy): Bacteria > Bacillota > Clostridia > TANB77 > CAG-465 > CAG-465. The sequence continues at coordinate 23,793 of CALXBV010000023.1, read as the reverse complement.
ATAACATAGTAAATAGAACTTTGTAGACATTCCAGCAAAGCTATATGCCTGATTCATCACATTATCCACAGTAGTATCTACAACTGTATTAACTCCAAATCTTAAATCATTAACAATATTAGTACAAACTCCATTTTGGCTTGAAGCAAGCTTAGTTACTATAATTCTTCCTCCAAAATAAATACATACTACTATAGCAAAAATAATTATTAAAGAAATTAAAAGTTTACTAATCTTTATCCTTTCAACCTTGTATATGAAATAGTTATTTCTTCTTCTTTTTATTGCATTACTAGGTCTTTTTGATAATTTAAGGCTTGTAGTATCAAGATTTGATGTTATAAATAGAGACATAACCCCTACTACTATCCATATCAAGTAACTATTTCCAACTAATGTACTAATACCAATACAAACTCCTAAAATAGTAGCTTGTATTATATATTTTTTATTTTTTATATTTAATTGCTTTAACTCATCTATAAGTTTTTGCATAACATATATTGCTAACAACAAAGTAAGTGCTATAAATTTAGAATTCAAATCAGTTGTTTTATCATCTATTATATTAGGAAGCGTAAAATAAATAAACATACCTAATACAGATAAAACATCACTTTTTGAGACATTAAATATAATTCTTTGAATAAAAAATCCTATAAGATAAGTTAATACAAAATATAGTATTAATGTAGACTTAGGATATAAATCCATAACATTATATACTTTAAAAAAAGTAGATCCCAACATAACTAATATTATATATATATATCTATACATTGTTGCTATTATTTTTTGTAATTTTAGTCTTGAAATTTTCTCTCTTACATATGTATATAAAAAGACAAGTACAAATACCAAGACAAAATATCCAAACTTTACAATATTACTTGGCCCATTTCCATCGCCAAGTCCTTTATTTATATATATACAATCAGTTACTCCTAAAAATATAATAAGTGCTACAAAAATTGCTACTACTATACTACGTGAAATTTTACTCATACTCATATTTACTACCACTCTATTTATTTTTTATTTTTATATAATTCATTAACATAAGCTAAAGATTCATGAGTTCCAACATCATAACATTCTCCATTAAATGGAAATGCATATACTGGCATCTTTTTATATAAATAAGCAACAAAATTTCCAGGAGCATCTATTTTATTTCCTTCCTCTATGTACTGCTTAAAAATAGGTATTACATTTTTTGGATATAAATACTCCGCATATGCTGCATATTTTCCTTTTGGACTTTCTGGCTTTTCTTCAAAGCCTATAATTTGCATATTATCGTCAGTTTGAACAACACCCAATCTTTTTAAATTTTCATATTCTTCTTCTTTAACACATACTGCAGGTGTATTTTTTTGCTTTTGATAATCTACAAAATCTCTTAACTTAAAAGTAAATAGATTATCTCCAGCTATAATTAATAAATCATCATTAATTTTTGCTTTTTCTATAGTAAATTGTATATCTCCTATAGCTCCTAATCTATTCTCATTATTTGTTGTATTATCATTAAACACTGTTATTGGTTTTACATTATTTTTATTATTTACCCATTCTTCAAAATGAGGTGTATATTTTTTATTAGTTACTAAATAAATTTGATCCACTTCATCTAAAGAATTTACTTCATCTATAATATAATCTAACAAAGGTCTATTTCCAACCTTTAGTAATGCTTTAGGAAAATTCTCAGTTAATGGGAATAATCTTGTGGCATATCCAGCACAAAGTAATAAACATTTCATAAAAACACTCTCCTTTAATATCTAATATTTTGTGTTGTTAATTACCACGATATTATATCACATAAAAATAAGATTTTCAACATATTTAATTCTATATTATTAATATTTAAATTATCAGTTCTATATTATAGAATCAATAGAAAAAATGTTGCTACCTAGTAGCAACATTTAAAGCTATAATACTAAATTATATAGATTCTATATCATTAAGTTTTTCTTCAAATTCAGAAATTCTTTGTTCTGTTTCATATTGTTCAATTCTATTTAAAGCATATAAATATTTTCTTTCTTGAGATAACAATGACTGATACTCTTCGTTCCAATCTTCATGATTCTTTAGATTATTATGAACATCATCTAGCTTTTCTTCTAAAACAGATTTTATTGGTTCTAATACATTTGAGTCTTTTTCTATTTTTATTCCATTATCTACCATATATGTTACAATTTCAGCAAATAATCTTTCACCTTGAACATTTACTCCATCATCTGTATTATCATGTAAAATATTAACAACTTTATTTACCTGATCTATACCTATCTTGTCAAAAATAGTATCAACTCTTGAATCTATAAATTGTCCATTTTCCCCAAATACTTCTTGACCTTTAATGAATAAATCCACATTATTTTGAATTATTCTAGCTTGTTCAATTGGTAACTCTTCAGTTGCTATTTTTAAAGCATGTCTATCATAATATTTTCTAAAGGCTGTATTACACATATCTTGAGATTCTGCATATGGTTTGAAATATTGGGCATACTCTCTTAACACTTCATGTTGTGTTTTATCTCCACTCATATTAACTCTTAGTTCGTCTATATTTTCTCCAAAGTATGCAGTAACTTTTTGATCTATTCCGTCTAATTGATATGCAGGTTGTGATGAAGCACCAACATCTGCAGTTTGTGTCATTTCTGGAAATACACCATTATCCTGTGCAAAAACACCTCCCATAGCTGAATCAATACCGTTGTTATTGTTTTCTAAAGTAACCTCTGCTGAAACATTTTCAAGTGATAAGTCAGAAGCTTGTACTGGTTCTTCTTTAGGTAAAACCTCTCCATTTTCCTCTTGAGTACCTGATTTTAACATTAAATAATCTTTCTTCCTACCAAAAATCTTAGCAAATACATTTTTTACCGAATCAATATCCTCAAGAAACAATTTCCACTCATTTTTCCAAAACTCTAACATTAAAAACACCTCTTTTGTACATAATATAACTATCATTATATGTAATTTTATTATATAAAATGCGAAATAAAAAAGCAATAACAATAATATTTTATTTGCATTACACAAAAGTTACAAAAGTCATATTTTCTAAAAAAAAGAAGTACTTATTCTATATTTCAAACTGTAACAGTTTACAATAATTTATTTTATTTCAAATATATATTCTAAAAAAGCTTTAAAATCACTTATCTCTTCTTTTACTCTCTTCCATTCGCTTTTCCAAAATGAATTAGTATCACATTTTTGTTCTATTTCCATAATACTTGGATATAACATTAATACATTTTTCTTCATGATTTTTTATTTTTCCTCCGAAAACAATTTTATTATACAAAAAGTAAAGTTTAAAATCAAGAACAAAAACATTTCATTTAAATTACTTATACAAATAAAAAACATATATATTTCGTTAGATGTTTTATTTACTTTGATCTTTTTTACATAAATTTTATTTCATATTTTTATCATATCTTTATATGGAAAATTTGATAAAGAACCATACTCCCATACATATATATTTGTATAGCCAATACTATTTAAAATACGTATTGCCTCTTTAGTTCTTATCCCACTCGAGCAATAAACAATTATAGCATTTTTATGCTTATATTCTTCTTCACACATCTTTAACTGTTCAACAGGAATATTTATTGCATTTTTTATATGCATGATATCATACTCCCTTTTAGTTCTTACATCTATTAATATGTTATTACTATCCTCTATTAATTTCCTTGCCATTTCATAATTTACTAAATTATATATTAAATTTCTACTTGCATATCTACATCTTCTCCTGCCAAAAAAATTAAACATAGCTATACCTTCTTTCCTTGATACAGTCTATGTTTAATTTTACAATTTATTCTTACTTAGCGTTAATTACCTCTACTGTTGATTTACTATCTTGATTATTTGATCTTTTTAGTATTGATAAAATTATTCCTATTGATAGTACAAATATTAAAGCTGAAATTATAAATCCTATATATGGTATATTCTGCAAAATTTCTAATAGTAAAAATGTCATTATACAAGTTAATATAACATTAGGTTTTATTTGACTCTCACTATATTTCTTTTCAACCAGTTTTACTATAAATGTCCCTACTACTATATTCTTTAACAAAGCAAATATTATTATTACTGCAATAGAGAAAATTATTGCGGCTATTCCTAGATTTAATAATACCATTAGTAATATTATTCCAAAACTAAGTATTACTAAAACTCCAACGGTTCCAACAAGTCCATTTTTTAATACCCCTTTACCTTGAATTCTATCACATAATTTTGTTAACCTATCATTTTTTATAAATATTAGTATTAATAAAAATATAATTATATTTGTAAGAGTATTACTTAATATTCTTATCACATATTCTCTAAAGCTTTCTGATTGCGATTCTACATAGTCTATAGTTGAAGTAGCTACACTTTCATCTATAGTTAAATTTGGATTATTAGTATTTATATTTATTCCATTATTAACTTTAGCTCCATCTCCAAAACTCATTTGTGTAACATTCATGTTTACTTTTCCATTTACAACATTATTTATAGTTACATCACTTACATCACCTAAAATGTTTCCATCTACCTGTCCATTTACTTCTAACTTTGGACAATAGCATATAAGATTTCCATTAACATTTCCATTTTCACCTATTGTTAGAGTTCCATTTCCATAGACAAATAATGTATTTTGAACATTAGCATTTACTATTACATTTCCTGTGCAAAATACTACTGCATTTGATACATCAGAATTTATTCTTACTGTATCATTGCTATAATACATTTGAACACCAGTTAAACTAGAATTAACATCAATAGACGAATAACTAAAAAATAGTCCTAATTGAGAGATAGACTTATCTATTTCCATTCTTTGTTCTGATACTCTCATAAATGGTATATCAAATGAAGAATCATCTTCACTCGCCTTATATATTCCATCTGTAGTTTTACTATCAAATATTTGTACTGCAGATACTTGATTACAAATTAATATAAAAGTAAATAATACCATTACAAAAGCTGTTACTAATTTACTCTTTTTCATTCTTATTCCCCCTAATACACTAATATTTTATACTAATTCTATACAAAAATCAATAACTTACATTGCCTCATTTATACTTTGAGATATTATATCTGACATTATCTCAATTAATTCATCAATATCTTTAGGAGTTACTATATAATTTTCCGTGTCTAAACTTTGTGCTATTTTTTGATACCTTTCATTTCTTTCATCTGTAGTATTTTCTATCTTATTTAAAGCATCATTTGTTATAGTTGCCATATCAACTACCATAGGTACACCTATAGATATTACCTTGGCATTTGTTGTATCTTCATCAATTTGGGTATTTATACCTGTTATTCCAGATCCGGGAGTTATACCTGTATTACTTATTTGTATTGATGATCCTACTCTTTTTATAGACTTTGACATAAGACTATCTATAACGATAACATATTTTGGATTTACTATTTTTGAAATGGATGATATTATTTCAGATGTTTGTATTCCTGTATTTCCCATAACGCCTGGACAAATTGCACTTACTTCTCGTGTATCTTCAGATAAAATGTCCTTAGTTAACTTTAAAATATGTCTTGTAACATCTATTCCTTTTACAACTTTAGAACCTAGTGCATCTGGAGTTACATACATATTTCCAAGTCCTACTACGAGCACAGAATCTTTTCCTTGTACTATAAGTTGTTTTAAAAATTCTTTTAATTTATCTATAACTTTTTGTCTATCATCTAAAAACTTTATATTTTCCATTTCAAAAGTTATATATTTTCCTATTTTTTTATCTATAGCATTTGCCCCATTCTCATTTTTTACATCTACCTGTGTAATTTTAAATTCATCATATTTTTCTTCATTTATCTCTATACCATCAATTGAGCTCATATTATTTATAACTTTATACTCATCTACTCTTTCATCAGCCATATCTGTATTATAGCTATACTTTTTTTCACTCATAAAAACACACCTCTATATACAATTATGCATATATTAGTGTGTTTTTATTCTATAACATACAAATTATTTTTTTTAATCCGATCTCAAAATCTATATCTCCATTTTTAGTTTTTTGATCATAATCATCAAACTCATATATTATATTTTTTAATTCATCTATACTATATTTATTACATGCATTACTTAATTTTTTTACAACAAATGGATGAATAGATAATACTGTTGCAATATCTTTTTCTCCTTTTTCTCTTAAAAGTTTTATCATAAACAATTGCTTATATTGCTTATATAACATTATATATATTTTAATTATTGATTCTTTTTGCTTTAATAATGAATCTAGTAAAAATATAGCTTCACTCTTTTTCTTCTTATTTATTATATCATCTAACAAATCAAAAATTTTAGCACTCAAAGTTTTAGAACATACTTTGTCTATATCTTCTCTAGTTATATTAATTTTCCCTTCACAATAAATAACTAATTTTTGCAATTCATTAATATTATTAGTCTTATCATTACCACATACACTTTGCATATATTGTGCATCTTCATACGATATTGTATGCTTATATCTTTTTAATAAATCCATTATGTATTGTGCCATTCTTGAATCATCTAAATGCTTAAACTCAATACATTCAGCTATTTTAGATATAGTCTTATACTCACTAAGTCTTTTATCTACATTATCTTCTATTATTATAACTTTTACATCTTCATCTAATTGTTTTAAAATATTAACATTAAATTTTAAATTGGTATCCTTTATTATTATTAATTTTTCACTTCCAAAAAAAGTTACTCCTTGAGTTATACTTTCTAATTCATCTATATTATCATTATTTATATAAAAAAGATTAACACCAACTTCTAGATGAGAGAATTCTTTTTTTATTTTTTCTACTTTTTGATTTAAATCATATTTTTCTTCACCATATAACAAATATATGTTACTCATGTATACATTACTCCTACTCTAAAAATTATTTATTTTAAACTCTAATATACTTTCTTGTGCTATTTTTGATAAAATAGAATATTTTTCTTTCTTATCTTTTATCTTTTTATCTAATGGCTTTAATATTCCAAAATTCGCATTCATAGGTTGATAATTTTTATTTTCTGTAGATACATACTTAGCTAAGCTGCCAAGCATTGTTTCTTCGGGAAATTCTATTTTCTTATTTTGAAATCTTTTAATAATACTATATGCCACCATCAATCCTGAAGCTGCAGATTCTACATATCCTTCAACACCAGATATTTGCCCTGCAAAATATATATTATTATCTTTTTTTAAGCAGAAATTATTATCTAGTAATTTTCCACCATTTATATATGTATTTTTATGCATAACACCATATCTTTCAAATTTAGCATTTTCAAGTCCAGGTATCATAGAAAATACTCTTTTTTGCTCTCCAAAAGCTAAACTTGTCTGAAAGCCTACCATATTATATATAGTCTTTTCTTCATTTTCTGCTCGTAATTGTACAACTGCATATGGTTTTTTATCTATATTAGGATTTTCAAGTCCAACAGGCTTTAATGGTCCAAAAACTAAAGTTTTTTCTCCTCTTTTAGCCATTTCTTCTATTGGCATACATCCTTCAAAAAGTACTAACTTATCAAAAGAATGCCTACTTGCACTCTTAGCATTTATAAGCTCATTATAAAAATTTAAATATTGCTCTTTATTCATACTTAAATTTAAATAATCTCCCTGTCCTACAGTTCCATATCTATCCATAAAATATGCTTTTGTATAATCTATGCTATCCGCATCTATTATTGGAGCTGCCGCATCAAAGAAATATAAACAATCTTCACCAATTTTCCTTTTTAAACTATCCATTAATTCGTTAGTAGTAAGAGGACCAGTAGCAACTACCTTTATTCCATCTATATCATCTATATCATTTACTTTTTTATATATTATCTCTATATTTTTATTCGACTTTATTTTTTCTGTTATATATTTTGAAAAAATATCTCTATCTACTGCTAATGCTTGTCCTGCAGGAATTTTTGCTTTATATGCTGCTTGAATAAACAAACTGTCTAATATTTCCATTTCTTTTTTTAACAATCCACACGCATTTGTTAATGATTCTGATTTTAAAGAATTACTACATACAAGTTCAGCAAAATCATCTGTGGTATGAGCCTCACTTTTATATTCTGGTTTCATCTCATATAATCTTACTTTTATATTATTATTTGCAAGTATCCATGCACATTCACATCCAGCAAGTCCTGCACCTATTATTGATACAATTTTTTCCATTTTTATTCTTCTCCTACATTGTATTATATTATACAAATAGCTTTTTTTCAATATAAAAAAGAAAAGCACCTCATATGAAGTACTTTAAGATTTTTTTGCTTTTGGTTTAGTCCAAGATATATAATGACATTTACTATCTTCGCTATTTGTATTATTTTCACATACATAAAATGGTCTTTTGGTTTTAGTTCTTTTTATAAGTACTTTTCCACCACACTCAGGGCACGGAACGTCTATTGATTCATTATATGGCTTTATATTTTTGCATTCGGGATATCCAGGGCATGCTAAAAACTTTCCAAATCTTCCCTGTCTTATTACCATCTTTCTTCCGCATTTTTCACAAACAACATCTGTTTCTTCTTCTGGGACTTTTACTTTTTCAATTTTATCTTGTACTTTTAAAAGATTATCATTAAATGGTTTATAAAAATCTTTTAGCATTTTAACATAATTTTCTTTAGAATCTGCTATTTCATCAAGCTTATTTTCCATATCTGCTGTAAATTTTACATCTACTATATTTTTAAAGTTATCTTCTAATAACTTATTTACAATTTCTCCAAGTGGTGTAGGTTTTAAATATCTTCCATCTTTTTCTATATATAGTCTTTCTTCTATAGTAGATATAGTAGGTGCATATGTACTTGGTCTACCAACACCTTTTTCTTCCATTATTTTAACAAGACTTGCTTCTGTATAACGAGCAGGTGGTTCAGTTGTTTTTTTATCTGCTTTTAACTCTTTTTGAGTTAATATTTCACCAACTGTAAAATCTGGTAATGTTTTTATCTCATCATCATCGTCTTCTGCTTCTTCTTTAGTTTTTACCTTATCATCTTTACCTTCTATATATAGCTTCATGAATCCATCAAATTTTATTATGCTTCCATTTATATGAAATATATAATCTTCAACATTTACTCTTATCTTTGTTATATCATATACAGCTACTGCCATTTGTGATGCCAAAAATCTATTTAATATTAAATTATATAGTTTTTCTTCATCCTTACCCAAGTCTACATTTGTATCTAAATGAGTAGGTCTAATAGCCTCATGTGCATCTTGAGCATTATCTTTTGCCTTAAATTCACGCTCTAAATAATACTTGCTTCCAAACTTTTCATTTATATATGACTTTGCCATTTTTCTTGCATCTTCAGATAGTCTTATAGAATCTGTTCTCATATAAGTTATATATCCAGATTCATATAACTTTTGTGCAACCATCATTGTCTTTTTTACTCCAAATCCAAGTTTTCTTGAAGCTTCTTGCTGTAATGAAGATGTAGTAAATGGAAATGGTGGATTTTTTCTTCTCTCACTCTTTTTTATATCTATAATTTTATATTCTTTATTATCTATTTTCTTTATTATAGAATCTACTTGTTTTTTATCTTTTAATTCTATTTTACCATTAATATCACCATAAAACTTTGCTACGACAATATCATTATCCCTTTGAAGTTTAGCATACATTAAATAATAATCTTCAGGTACAAAATTTCTTATTTCTCTTTCTTTATCTACTATCAATTTTAGTGCTACTGACTGTACACGACCTGCACTTGTTCCTTTTTTTACTTTCTTCCATAATAACGGAGATAACTTATATCCGACAATTCTATCAAGTATTCTTCTTGCTTGTTGTGCATCTACTAAATCTTGATTTATTTTTCTTGGCTTTTCTACAGCTTTTTTTACGGCATTTTTTGTAATCTCATTAAACTCTATTCTACATTTTTCATTATCGTCTATTCCTAATAAGTTTTTCAAATGCCAAGCTATTGCCTCTCCTTCTCTATCAGGGTCGGTAGCTAGATATATAACATCTGCCTTTTTCGCCATATCTTTTATTTCTTTAATTATCTTTGCTTTTCCCTTCATAGTTTTATATTCAGGCTTAAAATCATTATCTATATCTACCCCCATTTTACTAGCAGGTAGATCTATTATATGTCCTTGAGATGCTATTACCTCAAAATCTTTTCCTAAATATTTTTTTATTGTCTTTGCTTTTGATGGTGATTCCACTATTACTAACTTTGTCATTTGATCAAAACCTTTCATATCGATTTCACATTATATCACAAACATTTTATTCAAATCAATCCTTATATAATATATTTAATAAATTTGACAGGCATCTAGTTGCAAGTCTTGCCTCATCAATGGTATTTCCTGAAGCACCTACTTCAACTAAAAATGAATTTTCTTTTATATCTTGATTATATATTGAATTTCTAATTATCATTGATCTAAATAGTCCAGGATATATTTTATTTGCAAGAATTTGTATCTGTAATGCAAGCTTTAAATTTTGCATATAATATGGATTTTCTTCTCCATCATAACCTATTCCCATAACAAGCATTAAACATGCTACATCATATCCTTTTAGATTAACTTTAGGAGCAAAATCTAAATCCTCAATTGCATCCCTATGAACATCTATTAAAATAGCTGTATTAGGATTTTCATTTATAAGTGTCTCCATTGTTTTTCTAGAATTCATATATGCACTATTATATTCTCCATAATCATGTGGTGTTAAACTACATATCGTATTTATTCCCTTGCTATTTAAATTTTCAGCTAAACAAGTAGATATATACAACATATTATAATTACCATCTGTAGTTCTTCTAGGACTTGTATACTCAAACGTATAATTTACACTATTAGCATACGATTCAGATGTATGAGTTGTGTACATTAATACTTCATCACTAGCTTTACTAAAATACTTATCATCACTATTCAAAATAGTTTCAAAATCTATATTTCTATTTGTAGAATAATTAGTTATCTCAACCCCACAAACATTTATTTTCTGATAAGTAGAATTTTCAGAAATTATCTTAATGTCATTTTCTGTCACATTTTTAAATACTGCTTGTTCATTATACAAATTTGCTAATTCATCCATCGCCAAATAGTCTTGCTCAATTGGCTTTTGTACTTCTTCTTGCTTTGGTTCTGTAAAAGTATAATTTTTTATATTTGCCATAGAGTTTAGTGCAATTATATCTTCTTTTGTTATATCTAAACCTTCTACTTTTGAAATATTAGTTGCAAAAAACAATATATTTGTACTATTCAATACTATAGTTATACTTATTATTAATACCGCAATTATTTCATAACTTTTTATTTTTATATTATTAGAATTAGCAATATTTATATACTTATTATCTCTTATTTTGTTATTTTTTAATATTTTATCATAAATTTTTTTATTTTCTTTTTTCTTAAAAAAAGTAACCGCAACTTTCATAAAACATATCTCCTATGTTCTATTCTATTACGGTTACTTTAATATAATTACTAATCTAGTAAATTATTAATCTCTTGACTATACTTGTCTAATAAACTTACTGTTTTCTCTTTTAAATCTATTACTTCTCTTTTCATATCTAAGAGTTTTTCTTTTTCCATTTCTATTAAATGTTCGATCCTGTCTTTTTCTTGAATTGCTTCACTTCTAGAATCTTCAATAATTTTCTTAGCTTGGTCTTCAGCAGTTATTAAAGCACTTGCTACCTTTTCTTGTTTAGCTATATAGTCAGCTTCATATTTTTCAAGTTTCCTTTTAACCAAAGAAAGCTCATTAGCAATTCTATTAGCATCTGAACGTTCAGCCTGTATTTTGCTTTCATATTCAGCTTTCATGGCCTTCATATATTCTTCTACTTCCTTCTTATCGTATCCGAACATCTCAGTTCCAAACTTTTTTTCGTTTTCCATATTACTACCCCCAAAGCTTCCCCATACTTGCAACAATTATACCAAATTATTTTTTTTATTTCAATATTTTTAAAAAAATATAATAAAAAATTATATTGTATATTTTTTGACAAATAATATTATTGGTGATAATTATGAATACAAATTTAAATATATCAAATAGTGAATATGATGATTTAATATCTAAAAAAGCACAAAAAAGCCCAATGCTTAGAAATATATTTTTTGCATTTGTTATTGGTGGATTAATTTGTATGCTAGGACAATTTATAAATGATACATTACAAAACTATGGTATCTCAAAAGATGATGCTTCAATTTATACAAGTATTTCATTAATATTTATAGGAGCATTTCTTACTTCAATAAATTTATATTCAAGACTTGGAAAAATAGCTGGAGCAGGTTCAACAATTCCAATAACTGGTTTTTCAAACTCAATTGTTGCACCAGCAATAGAATTTAAAAGTGAAGGTTATGTTTTAGGTATAGGTGCAAATATGTTTAAAGTTGCAGGACCAGTACTTGTATATGGAGTAACATCTACTGTAATACTTGGATTTGTATACTACTTATTTAACTATATTTTTTAGGAGGATAATTATGAAAATTGGAAAACAAACTATAAAATTAAATAGTAAACCTTGTATATATTCAACTTCTAGTATAGTTGGTCCTAAAGAAATGCAAGGACCATTAGCACAATATTTTGATATGCATATAAAAGATATATTCTTTGAAGAAAAAAGCTTTGAAAAAGCTGAAAGTAAAATGCTAGAAAGCTGCATAAATAATTTAATAGTAAAATCTGGTATTTCTCAAAAAGATATTGATGTTATTTTTTCTGGAGATTTATTAAATCAATGTATTTCTTCTGGCTTTGCTATAAGAGATTTTGATGTTCCATTTTTAGGGCTTTATGGTGCATGCTCTACTTTTTGTGAAGGATTACTTCTTTCATCATTATTAATAGAAGGAAATACTGCAAATCAAGTTATAGCATCTGCTTCTTCACATTTTTGTAGTGCTGAAAGGCAATTTAGATTACCTCTTGAACACGGTAATCAAAAAAGTCCAACTGCTCAAGCTACAGTTACTGCTAGTGGTGCAGCACTAGTAACAAATAGAGCAGTAGCAGATAATGGAATACATATAACTCATGTAACTCCTGGAAAAATAATAGATTTAGGCGTAAAAGATATGTCTAATATGGGAGCAGCTATGGCCCCAGCAGCATTTAGTACTATTAGTAATCATTTAACAGATACTGGTAGAGATATTGATTATTACGATTATATATTTACAGGTGATTTAGGAGTACATGGATCAGATATGTTAAGAGAACTCTTCAAAAATGAAGGAATAGACATATCTTCTAAACATAAAGACTGTGGTGTAATAATATATGATGAGAATACTCAAGATGTAAATTGTGGAGGAAGTGGATGTGGCTGTATAGCTAGCGTATTTAGTTCTTATATTTTCAATGAGCTAAAAGCTAAAAATCTAAATAAGATATTGCTTGTAGCAACTGGCGCTTTAATGAGTCCACTTTCTTCTAGTCAAGGCGAATCAATTCCCGGAATTGCTCATGCCATTGCAATAGAAAATGAGGTGTAAATTATGGATACTTTATTAACTTATGGAAGTGTTTTTTTAACTGGCGGTATTATATGTACAATAGGTCAAATACTAATAGATAAAACTAAACTATCGCCTGCAAGAATACTAACTCTTTTTGTAACTTTAGGAGTTGTGTTTACTTTTCTAGGAATATATCAACCAATAGTAGAATTTGGAAAATGTGGTGCTACCGTACCTATATGTGGATTTGGATATTCACTTTTTAAAGGAACAGTTAATGCAATTGCAGAGAAGGGATTTATAGGAATATTTACAGGAGGAGTAACAGCAACTGCTGGTGGAATAGCCGCTGCTATAGTTTTTGGATTCTTAGCATCACTTTTTGCTAAACCAACTATAAAATAATTGTATAATTTAATTTATACAGCACATACTATTCTTAGTGATTTAAAAGGAGGTTATTATGGATAGTTTAAATCAAATTGAAATTCAAAATATTAGACACATATGTGGTCATTCAACAAGTTTTTGCGATAAGATTAATTATTATAAAACTTTAACTTCAGATTCAAATGTAACTACTGTTTTCGATGACATTTGTAATGAATGTAATAATTTAAAATCTGAATTATCAAATATGTTGTGAGGTGAATAAAATGACAGAAAAATTAGGTGTAAATGATGTATTATCAACTTTAAATTCTATGATTAATATGATTAACTATAGTATTCAGCAATGTAATAATAAAAATCTAAGAGATACTTTAATAACTTCTAGAAATTCACTAGAAAATTATCAATGGCAAATATATTTAATTGCTAAAGAAAAAGGATACTATGTACCTGCAGCACCTGCCGGAGTAGCAGATGTTGAGCAAGTAAAAAATTCTATTTGCTAAAAAAATTAAACCCAATTTGATAATCAAATTGGGTTTTACTTTTATAAAGAAATGTCATCCTTTTCTATCTTCTTTTGAGATTCTTTTTCTTTAGCTTTTGGTTCTTTTGTTAGTTGTTCTTTTTTATCTATTCCTAATGTCTTTTTAGCCATATCAACTTTTTGTTTACTTTCTTTTTGCTTCTGTTTAACTTTATTTTCTTGTTGTTTTCTTAAATCAAGTATAGGATTCAATTGATATTTTATGAAAAAATTCAAATACATATCTGTAGCTTCTTTTTTAGTTTTTTTCTTTCTTACTTTTGTACTATCTGTACTAGAAATAACATAAAATTCTCCATTTTCATAAAATAGCTGTTCATCTCCATCAGTAAATATAACATACTTATCTTTTGGAAGCTCTATTTCATCAATCTTTTTTAGAAAATCAATACTCTCTCTTGCCTCTTCAGTTAGCTTTTTTATCTCTTCCTTTGAAAGTTCTTTTTTATTTTTTAATACTTCTTTTTTAAAAATCTCTTCTAAATTATTTTTATCTTCTTTTTCCATAAAAACCTCCTATTTAAAACATTCTATACTCTTTTTTACTATATAATCTAATCTATCTTTTTGCTTAGTTACGTATAAATATCCAATTAAACTTTCAAATCCTGTAGCTTTCTTGTAATCTATAACATCAACGTTTTTAGATACACTAGGTATATTTGTATTTCTTCCACGTTTATATATTGCTGATTCATTTTCATTCAATTCGTCAATTATATTATCTATAATATATGCTTGTCCTTTTGCACTTACATATTTTATAGACATATTATGTAAGACTCCACTTTTAGCTGTAGAAATGCTTGCTAAATATGTTCTAATATAAACATTATACACAGCATCTCCTATAAATGCTAAAGTCTGTGCTGGAACTGTTTGTATATCTATTTTATCTATATATTCTTCCATTTTTTCTCCTATTTCATCTACATAATATTATAGCTTAAAACACTTTATTTTGCAATATTTATTTTAAAATTACATTTTTATAAATTGACTTTGAAATTTTTATATAATATAATAAATTCAGAGGTGTATAAAATGAGAAAGCGACAAAATCTACACACAAAGAAAATTAATATTCCAATTATGATAATATCTACTATACTTGCACTTTTTGCTTTAATATGTATTATTATTATAATTAGTAATAAAAGTTATACCCTAGTACTTGGCACTATTGGTATAATATTATTAATATTAACTATGAACATTGCAAACATTGTAAAGATTACCAAAGATAATATGAAAATAATGCCAATTACTTCTTTAGTACTAAATATACTATCTATTGTTTTTTTATTTAAACATGTTATATTTTCATATGTATTAACAGTACCTGCACTTATACTAACAATAAAATGTATTAAATATAATAAAAAGAATAAATTAAATATAGTATGTTTTGCTATATCCTTAATTCTTCTTATAATATGTTTTACATTTTCTATTGGTGGGTATATAAAAAAGTTCTAATTTAATTTTACATATATTAAAAAAGTAGACTGGAGTATTTTTCTCTCTGTCTACTTTTTTATATTATTTTAAATCAGCATTGTTTTTATTTATTTCACAAATCGCTGCGTCTGTTGTAAGTATCATTGATGAAATAGATACTGCATTTTCTAAAGCTGTTCTTGTAACTTTAGTAGGATCAATTATACCATTTTCTTTCATATTAACAAAAGAATTTTTTATTGCATCATATCCTATTTCTTTAGGTGTCTCTTTTACCTTTTCTACAACTATATCTCCATTTGCTCCTGCATTTTGAGCAATTTGATATAATGGTTTTTCCAATGAATTTAATACAATCTTTCCTCCTACTCTCTCATCATCCTTTAATGTATTAATAAAATCATCTACTTTTCCCATTATACTAATATATGCTGTTCCACCGCCTTCTACAATTCCCTCTTCTATTGCAGCTCTAGTAGCAGATAAAGCATCTTCTATTCTTAATTTTTTCTCATTTAATTCTGTTTGTGTTGCAGCTCCTACTTCTATTACGGCTATTCCGCCAAGAAGTCTAGCAAGCCTTTTTCGTAAATTTTTTACTTCAAATTCATCAGTTTGTTCTAGTATCTTATTTTTAGTTTCTTCTATCTTACTTTCTATTTGAGAAGATTCTCCACAACCTCTTAATATTATAGTGCTATCCTTTGTAACTTTTACACTTTTTGCACATCCTAAATCTTCTATCTGAACATCTTTTAAATCTATAAAAGTTTCATCATCTAGCATTTTTCCTCCAGTAACTATTGCAATATCTTCAAGAATTTCTTTTCTTTTTTCACCAAAACTAGGTGCTTTAATAGCTATAGAATTAAAACTTCCTCTCATTTTATTTACAAGTAAAGTTGCCAAAGCTTCTCCTTCTATGTCTTCAACAATAAGTAATAGTGATCTATTTTGCTGTGCTACTTTTTCAACTAAAGGTAATATTTCTTGAACACTTGTAATTTTTTTATTAGTTATTAAAATATATGGATTCTCTAATACTTCCTCCATTTTTAAATTATCGCTTACCATATATGATGATATATATCCGCTATCTATTTTCAAACCTTCAACTATATTTAAATTAGTACTTAGTGTCTTTGACTCATCAACAGTAATAACGCCCTCTTTTCCTATCATATCTATTGCTTTACTTATTAACTCTCCTATTTGTCTATCATTTGCTGAAATACTAGCTATCTCTTTTATTTGATCATTAGAATTTATGCTTTGAGAGATTTCTTTTATATATTTTACTGCTTCATCTAGCGTCTTTTGCATTCCTTTTTTAATGAAAATTGGATTTGCTCCAGCTGCTATATTTTTCATTCCCTCTTTTACCATATTATATGCAAGAACAGTAGCCGTAGTTGTTCCATCTCCTGCAACATCATTTGTCTTCATAGCTACCTCTTTTAACAGTTCTGCACCAATATTTTCGATCTCATCTTCAAGCTCAATTTCTTTTGCAATTGAAACTCCATCATTTATTATTACGGGAGAATTATATTCAGATTTTAAAGCAACATTTTTCCCCTTTGGTCCTAAAGTTATTCTTACAGCATCAGCTAATTTTTCTACTCCTCTTTGAATAGCCTCTTTGGCTTCTGTCCCATACAAAATTTTTTTTGACATATCTACTCACCTCATATTATAGCTAAAATATCTTTCTCATTTATTACAGAGTACTCATTACTCTCATACACTATTTTTTTTGCATCCATTTGACTATATATAACCTTATCTCCTACCTTGACATCCTCTACATCTTTACCGACACATACAACATTTCCAATAAGGTTAGATACTGTACTTGTCTTAACTATAATTCCATTTTTTTCATATTCATTTTTATCACTTGAATCTAATATAATATTTTTTCCTATGCATCTTAACATTTTTATCCCTCCTCAATCTTTATATATGCAAATAAAAAAATAATATGAAAAAAAGTACAGATTTCTCTGTACTAATAATTAAATTTAGATGAGTCTATATCAATAATGTCATTATTTTTTCTTATAACATTTATATCTGAGAACAAATATTTTTGCTCTATATCAACCTTTCTAAGTTTACCAAGCTCTAATACACCCAAAAAAGCCGTAACAATCTCAATATTATCACAAGAACTTGGAAACACTGAATTAAACACCATACTTTTATTTTCATTTAAATAATCTACAATTTGTTTTACCTTGTCTTGAACAGTATACTTCTCATATACTGCAATTTTTTCTATTTCTTTTGCATGCTTATTAATTTTATTTTCATTTCTAAATAGAATATCTGAATAAATATTAAACAATTGCTGTTTGTCTATCTTTTCTCCTTTATATTCAGTCTTTTTACCAAAATTTATTTTTTCGAAATTTTTAACAAAAGATCCAAAATTTTGTAAATACATATTATTTATTTTTTCTGATGCCTCTTTATATATTTTATATTGAGATATTCTTCTAAGTAGCTCTTCTTCAGATATTGTATCCTCTTGTGGTTCCTCCTCGAGTTGAGGCAATAATTTTCTTGCTTTTATATCTAATAATGTTGATGCCATAACAATAAATTCTGAAGCTACTTCTATATTACTTTCATTCATTTCATTTAAATATTGTATATATTCATCTGTAAGTTCACTAAGTGATATTTCAAATATATCTTTCTTATTTTTAGATATGAGATATAATAGTAAGTCTAATGGTCCTTCAAAATTTTTTATATTAAAATTAAACTTCTCTCTTTTTTCTATAGCCATTCTACTTATTTTCCTTTTCTAATTCAACAGCTATATCTAATGCAAATTCAATCATTTCATCCAAACCACTTTGACGTTCTTTTGCTGATACAGATATTCCTCTTAATAATTTATCTGTAATAGTAAATAAAGCAAGTGCATTTTTATTTGATACTTTTGCATTAGCATATAAAGCTAATGTCTCCATTTCTACACCCATTATATCTTTCTTTGACATTTCCTCTAGTAAACTATGCTCCATATAAAAAGTATCTGATGTATAAATAGTTCCTAATTTTATATTATTCTTATTTTCAGCTTTTTTTCTTGCTATATTTAATAATTTCTCTGAAGCTGTAGGTGTAACATCATAGTGATTAGCAACTATATAATTTGAATCTGTAACAACATCTGATGCTATTACTATATCCCCTAAATTTACACTTTTAGAAATATCACTTGCATTATCATTATCTAACGACCCGGCACTTCCAATTCGTATTATATTATCTACATCATATCCTTCAAAAAGCTCCTTAGAATATATTCCCATTGATGGAACTCCCATTCCACTACCTTGTACAGATAAAGTAACTCCTTTATACTCTCCAGTATATCCAAGCATACCTCTTACATCATTGTATAGCTTTGGATTTTTAAAATACTTTTCAGCAATATATTTTGCTCTTAATGGATCTCCTGGCATTAAAACAGTTTTTGCTATATCTCCTAATTTTGCATTATTGTGTGGTGTTGGTGTATTTATGTTCATATTTTCCTCCTAAATTTATATTTAGATTATATAATATTTAAATTTATTATGCAATAATTATTATCATCACTTTGTTCTTTTGGATTAAATACATATCCACAATAGTTACATTTACTAATCCTTATATTATAATTTTTGTTTTATTTTTATATTGAGTTTATTTTATAAATTATTCACATTAAATCCTCTTCTATAAAGATATACCTTTTGCTTTAAAGGCTCCATATCTTTTAATTTACCATTTTTTAATTTTTCAACAATATTTTTTTCATATTCTATTAAATCATAGCTTTCTAATTTTTCTTCCAATAAATTTTTATCTATTCCTTTTTGTAATAACTTCATTTTTATCTCATATTTAGAATATTTTGGAATTTTTATACACTGTCTAATATATGAATCTATATAATTAGAATCATTTATATAATTTATTTCTTTTAGATATTTAATTACATCCTCTATTACATCTTCTTCCACATCAATTTTTTTTAATTTATTTCTTACTTCATTTTCTGTCCTTAAAGTTAGTACCAAATATTTTACAGCTTTTTCTTTTGCTTGTTCAAAGTTCATATCTTCTCCCTTCAAAAAAGGCGCATAAATTGCGCCTTTTTATTACTCTTAATTACTCTTCATTTATTTCTTCATCTAAAGAAAGATCCTCTTCATCATCATTTTCTTCCATTCCAGTCATACTTTTTTCAAATGCCATATTAAAATTAGCTCTAACTTTATCTTCTATCTCTTTCATAACATCTGGATTTTGCGCTAAGTATAATTTAGCATTTTCCCTACCTTGTCCAATTTTTTGACCGTTATATGCAAACCATGCTCCACTTTTATCTACAATATTTAAATCTGTAGCTAAATCTAAAACACAACCTTCATTTGAAATTCCCTTTCCATATATAATATCAAAAACTGCTTCTCTAAAAGGAGGTGCTACTTTATTTTTTACAACTTTAACTTTTGTTCTTGTTCCCATTACTTCTCCATTTATTTTTATTGCTTCTTGCTTTCTAACATCAAGTCTAATAGAAGCATAAAATTTTAATGCTCTTCCTCCTGGAGTTGTTTCTGGGTTTCCAAACATTACCCCAACTTTTTCACGTAACTGATTTATAAATATTGCTACTGTATTTGACTTATTTAATACACCTGTTAGTTTTCTTAATGCTTGAGACATTAGTCTTGCTTGTAATCCTACATGAGATTCTCCCATCTCTCCATCAATTTCTGCTTTTGGTACTAAAGCAGCAACAGAGTCAATAGTTACGATATCCACTGCTCCACTTCTTACTAATTGTTCAGTTATTTCTAATGCTTGTTCACCAGTATCTGGCTGAGCAACTATTAAATTATCAATATCAACGCCTAAATTTTTAGCATATACTGGATCCAAAGCATGCTCTGCATCTATAAAAGCTGCTATACCACCCTGTTTTTGTGCTTCTGCTATTGCATGTAAAGCTACTGTAGTTTTACCAGATGATTCTGGACCAAATATCTCTACTATTCTTCCTCTTGGAAATCCACCTATTCCTAATGCTATATCTAAGCTTAATGCTCCTGATGGTATAGTGTCAACACTTACATCTCCAACTTCTCCTAGTTTCATTACGGCTCCTTTTCCAAAGTTTTTTTCGATTTGAGCCATTGCTATATCTAATGCTTTTTTTCTTTCTTCAGATATCATAATATTATCCCCCTTACATCTTTAGAACGTTTGTTCGATCTTTATTATACTATTAAATTTTTAGTTTGTCAACACCCAAAATTAAAAAGGCAATTAATTGCCTTTTTACATTATTGACTCATCTTCTTCAGAATTTAATAACTTAGTTAAATCATCTTTTATCATATTAATATCATATGAAGGTTTTCCAAAATAATATCCCTGTACTAATCTTACTCCTACTAATTTTAACGTATCCAATACATTTTTATTTTCTACGCCTACGGCTATTAAATTTATATCTTTTGATATAGTGTAAGTTACTAAATTATTTATATATTTTTGCTTTTCAAAATTTTTATTTATATTTTTTATAAATGACATATCCGGTATTATATAGTCAATATCTAAATAACATAAATCTTCTATACTAAATTTATCTAAATTAAAATTGTCAAATGCAACCTTTCCACCTTTTAAATGAATCGTTTGTATTGTTTCTTGAAGTTCTGTTAAATCTTTATTATCATAATTTTTAAATTCAATAACAACTTTATTTCTTGCCATCATATCATATATTCTTGGCTTGTTTATATATTTAACATAGCTAGTATAATCAATGTTTGCCATTATTTCATTAGATTCTCTATTTATTATATTTTCAAACTGCTCAATCGCATTTGTAAATAATATTTGCTGTAATTTATCATAATCATTATAATCTTTTGCTACTTCTAACAATTTATCTATTCTTATCTTTTTGCTAGCATTTATTTGTGACAAAGCTTCATATGCATAAACTTCCTGTGTTTTTAAATCAATAATTGGCTGATATCTAACTCTTATTGTCTTTTTAGTAATAATTTCATCTATTATTTCTTTTATATCTTTACTTGTTAATTTCTCTTCTGTAGCTGTTTCCTCAACTTCTTCAGAAACATTTTTTGCATTCACAGATTTCACTTCCAAATTCTGTCTATTTTCCTTAGCAAAATATGTATTTGCAAAGTCATAAAATTTCTCTTTTATAATTTTGAAATCATTATATACTTCTGTACTTTTAGCTTTAGCATCTGCATCCTTAACATTTATTAATAAATAAAATAATTCTCTATCATTTCCTAATTCATTTGCTAAAAATGTTAAGTTTTCTTGTGTTACTTCCTCAGCCGTTAAATACTTATCGTGATATTTTATTAATGTATATATAATATTTTTTTCATTTTCAGTAAAATCAAATCTACTTAAAATCTTTTGTGCTAAATCAATAGATTTTTCATCATGACCTATAAATGTTTCTGTGCCATCTTCAGCTACTTTTTTTACATATGGTTTTCCTATATCATGTAAAAACATAGTCCATTTTATTACTTTCTTTTGCCAATCTGCTATCGGTATTTCAGATACGTTAGCATTTTCAATACTAGCAACAATATGATAAAAGACACTATATCTGTGATACTTACTATTTTGTTCACAGTTAAATAAATTTTCACCATATTCATTATACTCATAAAGCTCTGGAAAATGTCTCATAAAAACATCTTGCTGAGTTATTTTTGGTAAAAAATATGAAACATTTTGATCAAGTAAAACATTTGTATAAATTTCTGTTACTATTTTCATATTATCTGCATACATATTAAGGTTATTTATAATATTTCTTAATCTTCCCTTTTCTGTGGCATCAATAATTGTTGCAGATGTATCTGGAAAATCCATATCAAATACACCCTCATAAACTTCGTATTTTATCATTACTAATCCTTTCTAACATAAAGTTATACACATATTATATACAATATATATATTACTATAAATAAATATATTTTGCAAGTATTAATATCAGTATATTTTTTTAGATCATACCTACTTTTTCACAAGATTTTCTTTATTTAGTTGACATTTTTATAAAAAAAATGTATAATATTTGAGTATCGTATAGTTAGTCAAACTATAACCCCGGAAAATTTGACTTTCTAAGAGCATATTTTAGGAGGATAAATTAAATGAATAATACTACACATAGCGTTAAAGCTAAAGAAATTGAAAAGAAATGGTATATTCTAGACGCAGCTAATAAACCACTTGGTAGAGTGGCTACAGAAGCAGCTAGACTTTTAAGAGGTAAACATAAACCTACATATTCAACACATATTGATTGTGGAGATAACGTTATAGATATAAACTCAGATAAAATAGTTTTAACTGGTAACAAGTTAAACAATAAATTTTATAGACGTCACTCATCATATATGACTGGTCTAAAAGAAATATCTTACAAAGATTTAATGGCTAACAATTCTGATAAAGCTGTTATATTAGCAGTTAAAGGAATGTTACCAAAAAACACTCTAGGTAGAGAAATGTTAACAAAACTAAGAGTATTTAAAGGTCAAGAGCATAATCATGAAGCTCAAAAACCAGAGATATGGAATTTTTAGGAGGAATTAAAAAATGGCAAAAAAAGAATATATTTATGCAACAGGAAAAAGAAAATCTTCAATTGCAAGAGTAAACATTATTCCTGGA
>CALXBV010000022.1 GCA_944386635.1 uncultured Clostridia bacterium | reverse complement strand
TAGAAAATTATAGTGATATTAAAGAAGGCGATATATTCGAATGCTTTGTTATGGAAGAAGTAAAGTAGGAGGTATATTATGCAAAGACATGAAAGATTACAACAAGACGTAAAAAGAGCAATTAGTGATATTATAAGAAATGATGTAAAAGAACCATCAGTTACAGGTCTTATATCTGTAACTGATGTAAAAATAACACCAGATCAAAAATATGCTAAAGTATATGTTAGTATTTTTGGAAAATGTAGTAAAAGCAAAGTATTAGAAGCTTTAAAGAAAGCAACTGGTTTCATAAAAATGGAACTTGGAAAAAGAGTAAGAATGAAAAATATGCCTTCCATTACATTCGAACTTGATGATTCAATGGAATATGGAGCACATATGGATAAAGTAATAAAAGAAGTTATGGCAAAAGATAATAAATAAGTTTGGGGTGATTGTATTGTTTAATGAAGCAATTGAAATGGTAAAAAAATCAAATTTAATATATGTAGTAGCACATGTAAATCCAGATGGAGATGCAATAGGATCTACTTTTGCAGTATATTTTGCATTAAAGAAGTTAGGAAAAAATGTACATGTTGTTATGCCTTCTTATTCGGAAGTTTTTGGATTTTTACCAGGTGTAAAAGATAGGGTAGAAGGTATCAAGGAAGATAAATATGATTTATTAATTGCATTAGATGCAAGTGATCAATCAAGACTTGCAATTAGTGATGAAGAATATAAAAGAGCAGGTAAGATAATAATGTTAGATCATCATCAAATAGCAAGACCATATGGTGATTTTAGATACATAGACGATAATAAATCATCTGCTAGTGAGATAGCATATTTATTTATTAAAGAATTGAATATAGATATTGATGAAAATATAGCTACTTTATTATATACAGGAATAATGACAGATACTGGTAGCTTTAATTATTCAAATACTAGTTCTGATACACTTAGAGTTACAGCAGAACTTTTAGATTGTGGAGCTAAGTCTGTAGAAGTTTGCAAAAAATTAAACGATACAATTAAAGAATCAAAATTAAGACTTTTAGCGAAGTCTATAGATAACATGGAAGTATTTTATAACGGAAAAGTAAGATATACATATGTAGATTATAAAACTATAAATAGTCTTGGAATACATGACGAGGATGCTGAAGGAATGACAAATTATTTAAGGTCTGTAGAAGGTACTGAAGTTGCCGTATATGTTAGAGGGAAAAGTGATGGAAGCTTAAAAGTAAGTATGCGTTCTAATGGAAATGTAGATATTTCTAAAATTGCTATAGCATTTGGTGGAGGAGGTCATCCTAGAGCTGCTGGATATACAATGCAAGATGAGATCGGAGTTGGAAAAGAAAAATTAATAGAAGCAATAGGAGAGATGTTATAATGATAGTACCACAAACTAAAAATGGAATCTTAAATATAGATAAACCTCAAGGAATTACTTCTCATGATGTTGTAGATGCAATAAGAAAAATTTTTCCAAATCAAAAAGTTGGACATACAGGAACTTTAGATCCTTTAGCTACAGGTGTATTACCTATTTGTATAGGTGAGGCTACAAAGTTAAGTGATAATTTAACAAGTGAAATAAAAAAGTATAGTGTTAAAATGTTACTTGGAGTAGAGACTGATACTTATGATATTACAGGAAGGATTGTATTTGCTAGTGTTTTTAATAAAGATGAGATTTATATAAAAGAAAGAATAAAAAGATTTATTGGAAAGCAGCAGCAAATGCCACCTAAATATAGTGCTATAAAAGTAGAAGGAAAAAAATTATATCAGTATGCTAGGGAAAACAAAGATGTAGAAATAAAACCAAGAGAAATAGAAATATATAATATAGATAATATAAAAATAGATTTGGAGTCTAAAGAAGTAGCATTTGATGTTGAGTGTTCGAAAGGAACTTATATAAGAAGTTTAGTAAATGATATTGGGAAAAAGATAGGCTGTGGCGCTACTATGACAGAGCTTAGAAGAACTAGAACAGGTAATTTTAAAATTGAAGATAGTATACCATTATATGATTTTTTAAAACTAGACTATATTGAAATGCTTGATAAAATAATAACTATAGAAGAGTATTATATAGAAAATAAAAAAATAACATTGTCGGATGATGAGCTAGGAAGATTTTTAAATGGCGTAAAATTTGAGGTCCAATCTTCTGATCAAATAGTTAGAGTATATAATAAAGGAAAATTCATAGGACTTGGAATAGTAGAAGATAAAAATTTAAAAAGATTTATTATTGAATAAAAATAGCACTTTTATGAAGTGCCATTTTTATTGCTTTTTTCTTTTATATTATTTCGTATTTTTTGACCTTTTTCTTTAATTTCTTGTCTTTTTATATTTAGTTCTCCACGAATTTTTTTTAGTTCAAGTTTAAATTCATTTATCTGAGATTTTAAACCATTAAATTCAAAGTCTGGAAAAGCCTCTAATAATCTTTTTATTTGAAAATTTGTTTTAGTAGCTAGATTTTTTCTAAGTTCACTTAATTGAACATATAAGTAATTTTCAGAAAACTTTTCCTGGAGTGTATTTTTTTCCATTAGTTTTTCTGCAGATTCTCTTAATGTTATTAGTTTCTCTTTTAGATTTAATAGTGTTGAAATTGTAAAACCTATATCAATTGCCATAATAGAAATAAGAACAATTGATATTAATTGTATTAAATCTAAAGGAACATATGAAATCAAATTATATATTATTGGATGAATAACATATGTTAAAACAACTCCTAAAAAAGCAAATTCAATTGAATTTAATAAACAAATTCTTCCATTTAAATTAAATTTCATCTTTGAATAGTCCCACCATTTAGCGTCAAAAAGCTTTTCGAGTAAAAAACTAGTTAGATATTCAAGAGCTGATGTAAAAATCATTCCGAGGATGAATACTGCAATTAATGATGATTTAAAGTTTTGTAAAAATGCAATTATAAGTAATGCACCAAAACCATAAATTGGACAATATGGACCAAATAAAAATCCTCTGTTAGTCCATTTTCCGTCTAATATTCTACAATATAATGTTTCAATAATCCATCCTAGTACACTGTATATGAAAAAATACATAAAAAAAATAAAAAAATTTTCCATTACATCACCTTTAAAATTATTATAGTAAATAGAATTATAAAAGTCAAACTAAAAATTGGAAAAAAATGATTGTATAAAAAAATATCTTTGTGAAAAAAATAATAGTAAATTAAAAAAATTGGAGGAAAATGTATGAAAACTAAAAAATATTTTTTTATTTTAATTTTGTTTTTTTTACTTATATTAGCTCCTAAAGACGCAATAGCGCTTGCTTCAGGAGCATATATGTTTGATACAATATATGTTGGTGTACCAGAGCATGACGAGGAATTTGGATATCCAGCGTTTTATTGTTGTACATTAGATGGTAAAAAAGCATATTGTATTGAGATGGGAGTTAGTTTGCGTAAAGCTGACTATGTTGAATATGATTATAATGACCCAAGAATAGGTTATGCGTTAGCTGCTGATCATGGATATACAAAAAATGAGGATGCAGATTATCAAATTAGGCAAGCAGTTATTTGGGCTTTGCTTGGTCAAATTGATATAGAAAACATATATGCAGGAGATGCAGGCTGTGTTAAAGCGGCTAAAGATTTATACTATGCTGCAAAATCATATACTGGTAAAGTTGAAAGTGCAGATATTTCAACGACTTCTTTAGACTTTAGTATAGAGGGAAGTGAATATGTATCTAATCCAATATCAGTAAGTAAGGCACAAGGAAATGATTATTATGATATAACTTTAGGTGGATTTCCTAATGGTACATATATTACAGATATGAATGGAAATGTAATGCAGACTGATGATATAACTTGGAATAGTACTTTTCAAGTTAGAATACCACTTGAAGTTATAAAATATGATATAACAAATATAGATATGAAGGTAAATGCTGTAGGAAATGTATATAATACAACAAATGCATACCATGCACCTGAAGATGAAACTTCACAAGAATTGCTTTCTGCCGAAGCAAGTTCTTCTAAAAAAACTACTTCATCAACTTTTTATTTAGTAAAACCAATAAGAGCAAGAGGAAATTTAGAAGTAAAAAAATTAGATGAATATGGAGAAACAGTTGCTGGAACAACATTTAAAATTACTAATGGAAATACAACTTTTACACAGGTTACAGGAGAAGATGGTATTGCAAGATTTACAGACCTACCAGTTGGTGAATATACTATAACTGAAACTAGTGCAACTAATGGATATTTTAACGATAAAACAAGTGTAAGTGCAAATGTAATTACAGGAATAACAGTAAATGTTGAAAAGACAAATAAAGAAAGTAAAGGAAACGTTAGAATAATAAAAAGAGATAGTGAGACTGGTGAAACACCACAAGGTGATGCTACATTATCAGGAGCAGTATATAAAATATATGCAAGAGAAGATATTTATGCTGTAAATAAAAAGAACAAATTATTTTCTAAGGGAGATGAAGTAGGAACTTGTACTACAGGAGAAGATGGAGTTACAAACTATGTTCAGTTGCCTTTAGGAAAATATATGTATAAAGAAGTTTCCGCATCTGAAGGCTATATTTTAAATGATGAAGAAGTTGAATTTACAATTGAATATGATAATCAATATGTAGAACTTATAGATAAAAGCTTTACTAGTAAGGAAAGTGTAAAGAAAAATAGTATAGAAATTATTAAAAAATTGCAAGCTACAGATTCAACACCACAACAAAATCTTGCTGGTGCAAAATTTTCAGCTACTTTAAAGAGTGATAGAAGTAAAGTATATTATTCAACAGTAACTGATAGTAGTGGATATTGCGTAATCGAAGACTTACCTTATGGAACATATGAAATTGAGGAAATTGAAGTTCCAGCAAATGCCTTAAAAATAGATAATTTTGATGTATTTATTGAAGAAGATTCTACAGAAAGAGAACCATATAGATACACTAAAGAAGATATTGCAAAAAAAATGCAAATAACAATATATAAAGAAGATAGAGAAACAGGAACAACAACACAAGGTGATGCAAGGCTTGAGGAAGCAGAATATACAATATATAGAGATGAAGCTTTAACAGACGCCGTTGAAACAGTAAAGATTGAAAAACAAGAAGATGGAACATATAGTGCGAAAACAGGATATTATTTAGTAGGAAAGTACTATATAAAGGAGACAAAAAGACCAGAAGGATATTTAGCAGATGAAGAAATTCATGTCGTAGAACAATTAGGAGAAAATCAGGCAGAAGAAATATCTTACCATGAAATCACATCTACAGAACTTGTGGAAAGAGGTGATATATATATTGTAAAATATCAAGAAAATAATACAAATGAAGGAGAAGGTTCCACAACTAAACCTCCTGCAACAGGAGTTGAGCTTACATTAACATTAAATTCAAATCCTTCTGTTACATATAAGTCTGTAGTAAATGATATAGGATATGCTGAGTTTATAGATATACCATATGGATGGTATACAATAACAGAAACAAAAAGCTTAGAATTTGTTGATATTATGGATCCACAAGATGTTTATGTATCATATGATGGTCAAAAATTACATTATATTGTTGAAGATCCAAGAAATCAAAGAAAGTTGAAAATAGTAAAAAAGGATTCTGAAACAGGAAATACAATACCACTTTCTGGTGCTACTTTTAGAGTTTGGGATGTAGCAGCAAATCAATACATTAATCAGACAATAAATTATCCTACAGAGACACAAATTAATGAGTTTGTTACGTCAAGCGATGGAACATTAACTTTACCAGAAGGATTGATTCCTGGAGAATATGAATTAGAAGAAGTGTCAGCACCATATGGTTATGTTTTAAATACAACAAGAATACCATTTGTAATAGAAGCAACAACTCCAGATGATCCAGAATTTATAGAGATTACATCAGTTGATTTTCCAGATACGCCTCAAAAAGCAAAAGTAGTAATATATAAAAAGGGGGAAGTATTTACATCATCTAAAAAAGAAGACGACATTACAAGACCTGTTTATGAAGAGAATGGATTAGAAGGAGTAGAATATACTATAACAGCTAGTGAAGATATAATAACACCTGATGGAACAGTAAGAATGAAACAGGGTGAAGCTTTAACTTTTGCTACTGGTGAAGATGGTATAGGAACATCACCAGAATTATATTTAGGTTCTTATACAATAAGAGAGAGTAAAACAATAGAAGGATATTTAATTCAGGGTGAAGAGATACCATTTGTCTTAGACTATAAAGGCCAAGATATAGAAATATATGATAAAAATCTAGATTATGTGGATGTAAGACAAAAATTAAAATTAAAACTTAAAAAGAATATGCAAGAATCAAATTTCCTAGATATATTAGATAATGCATATAAAGATGTTGTATTAGGAATATATGCAAGAGAGGATTTACAAAATTATAAAGGAGAAACTATCATTGACGCAGATACACTAGTGGATAAATTATATATAAATGATGAAGGAACAAGTACTGTGAATTATGATTTACCACTTGGAAAATATTATATAAAAGAAATAGATACTAATAAAAATTACATATTAAATGATCAAGAATATGATTTTGAGTTTACAAGTAGTGATAATACTACTTCTATAATAACAATCAATTTAGCAGATACAATAGAAAATGATCTTGCTAAATTAGGAAAATTTAAATTATATAAATATGCACAAGAAGATAGAAATTTACTAGAAAGAATAGGTGATTTCTTCACTGGATATGATTCAGATGCTAAAACTCATGCTCTAAGTGGTGCTAAATTTAAATTATATTATGATGATAATGGAGTAGCAAAAGAATTATATACATCAGATGGAGTGGCAGAATATGTTACAGATGAAGAGGGAATAATAGAGGTTAATGATTTACCATTCGGAAAATATTACTATCAAGAAATCGAGGCCCCATATGGATATGAAGTAGATGATAAACTATATGAATTTACTATTACTGAGGATTATGTAGAAGAACCATTTTATGTAGAAGTAAGCAATAAACTAATCGAAATAAAAGTGTTTACAAAAACTGATGCATTTGATTCTAAACCAATTCCAAATTGTACATTTGAGATTACTGATGAAAATGATAACTTGATATATACAAATACAACAAATGATAATGGTGAGTTCTATATATCAATTGATTTATTAGAGCCGGGTAAAAAATATTATTATACAGAAATAAGTGCACCAGATATATATCAAATGAATACAGATAAACATGAGTTTAGTATGAATGAAGATATGACATTTAATATAACAACTGTAGAAAATCCAAGAAAAACATCTAAGGTAAAATTGACAAAAACAGATCTATTAGGTGGTAATAAGATACCAAATTGTACATTTGAACTTAGAAGTGAAGAAACAGATTTTGTAGTTACGGGAACAACAGATGAAAATGGTGAGTATTATTTTGAAGATATACCGTATGGAACTTATACATATACAGAAATAAGTGCGCCAGAAGGATATATAATAGATATGACACCTCATAGAATAACAATAGGTAATGAACAAGAAGAAATTAATGTAACAAATGAATTGTTAGTTAACACATCTGACATAAATGTAATGTTATTTACGATTGTTCTTATAGCTAGTGTACTTGGAATAAGTTATATAGTATATAAGAATAGAGAGTTAATATTAGAGAAAATAAAAAAGAATAAATAGGAAAAAATATCCCTAGAAATAGGGATATTTTTTGCTTAGAAAAAAACATGAAATATTAGTGAAACTTAAATGTAATATTATGTTAAAAAAACTAGAAAAAAGTAATTTTTTAAATTTTTATTATTGAAAATAAAATTTCTTAATGATATTATTTTATTATCAGAAAATAAAATAAATTTTTATTTTTTTGAAAAAATAAAAGGAGAGAGGGAGAGGATATATGAAAATAAGTAAGCTTAAATATGTATTTGCTTTTATATTAATGGTAGCTGTGGCTACTTTGACTAATAGTGCAAAAGCAGTTACAATGCCAAATAATGGTCAAATTACAATAAGTACTATTATTGCATCACAGCTTGCTGCAATAGAAGATGGTGATGAACCATCAAGTAGTACATATCAAAATATAGTTTACCTTTTCAATTCCGGTTATTCTACAAGTGATAGTTCGCTTGGAGCTGCCATGAACCCAGTTTATTCATATTCAGTACAGGATACAACAACTGGAACATATTCTAAGGTATATGGATTAAATTATGGAAATTCTGCAGTAAACAGAGAAGGAGTAGAATATACAGGAGTAGGAACTGGTAGCTATGTGGATAATAGAATTGGTCTTGGTTTAGCTTTCGGTTTAAATTATTTAAGCTCTGAACAAGCTTCTAATCAGGAAGTTGTGGGTGCAGATGTACAAGCAGCATCATTTGCTACACAAATGTATATATGGATTGTAAATGCAGGAGTGTTAGGAACACCTGCTGAGGCAGATATAGTTAATGCTAATTTAACAGGAAATGCTTTAGCAGACTATTACAATATCAAGAATTCAGTAGATCAAGCTTTAACTAATCCATCATATACTTATGCTTCACAACAAGAAGCAAATGCTCATCCAATAGAGATGAATTGGAATGCTGCTAATGGTAGATATGAATATACTGTAACAGATGAAAACGGACTAGATACTATGTCTCTAGTAAGTTTATATATTGAAGCAAATTCTGGTATACAATACAGTAAAAATGGAAACTCAGTAACATTTTATACAACTGAGCAAGTAGGATCAGTAGATAGTCCTGCATGTATACCAGTATATAAATCTATAAATAATGGTCGTTGGGTACCAGCATATGCTAACACTGTTGACAATGGTCAACAACTAGTATATTTATCTGGAAGACAAAATGCCAACACACCATCATATGTTAGTTTCTATACTAATGCATTAAGAGTTCAAGTTACAAAAGGATTTTTAACTAATGATAATAATCATAATACAGGAGATGCTACAAAAGCAAATGCTGTATATGGAGTATACAGTGATCCTGAATGTACTCAATTAGTACAACAAATAACTACAGATGAAAATGGAGTTGCAATTTCTAATCCATTAGAATATAGAGATTACTATGTAAAAGAAATTGCTGCATCAGAAGGATGTAAAATTGATACAAACATTTATACAGCTGCAGCAGGAAGTGCAAAAGAAAATGAAAATGGTCAAAGAGTAGTATATGTAGAATCTAATGATCAAGTAATATATGGTGGATTTAGAATGATTGTTTCTATAAGCGATTTAAGTGGCGATACAACTAAAGAGCCAGCTGTAGGATCAAAATTAAAATTAACATTAAATTCTAATACAAATGAATACTATGAGACTACTGTTGATGAGCATGGATATGCTGACTTTACAGATATACCATATGGTCATTATACATGTACAGAAATAGAAAAAGTAAAACCAGAATTAGACTTTATGGATCCACTACCAATTTATATTAATTCTGAAGAAACATTTATATATTCAAAATTAATTAATACTGAGGTAGCACAAAGATATATAAACATTGAAAAACGTGATGCTGAATCTGGAAAATTAATTCCAGTAGCTAATACTACTTTCCAAGTTAAAGATGAAGAAGGTAATTTAGTAGTTCAAAGTATTAAATATCCAGAAGTACAAGAGCTATCTTATTATACAACAGATGAAAAAGGATATTTAGTAATGCCTGAAAAACTTCCATATGGAACATATACAGTTTATGAAGTTACTGCTCCAGATGGATATTACAATCAATCAGCAGTAGATGGACAACCATCAGCTACTTTCAAAGTTGAATCTAATACTGTTGAAGATCCAGATAAGGAAGAGCATGTTATAACTGTTGTTGAAAATATGCCACAAAAGGTTAATTTAACTATAAGAACAACAGGACAAGTATTAACTGAACCTTTAGAGCAAGAATCTAATGGATATACTATTAAAGCTCCAGCATATACTGCAGGTGTTATACCAGGAGCACAATATAAATTAACAGCAAAAGAAGATATTGTTACAGGAGATGGTACTGTACATATGAGAGCTGGTGAATCAGTAACTCTTACTTCTGATGCAAATGGAAATATAGAAACTAAATTATATTTAGGTAATTATACAGTAGAACAAATATCTGTTCCAGAAGGATATGTTATAGATTCTACACCTAGAGATTTAACTCTTGCATATAAAGGACAAACTATCCTAGAATATGACGAGTCATTAACATTCTCTAATATAAAACAAGAATATAAAGTAAATCTTACAAAAGAGTTTGCTGATCTTAATTTCTATAGACAAAACGAAAATGAACCATCTGTAAACTCAGCAGAGCTAGTTGAATTTTCAGATGTTGTAATAGGTATATATGCAGCAGAAGATATAACTGATCTACAAGGAAATGTTGTATTTAATAAAGATGATTTAGTTGATGCAGTTAGAATTAATAATGATGGTACTGCAACAGTTAATGTAAGTTTACCAACAGGTAATTTCTATGCAAAAGAGCTTGAAACTAATGAAAATTATGTTTTAAGTGAAGAGGAATTCCCAATTGCGGCAAAACCTGCTAATAATACTGAACAAGTATTTACTATAGATGTTGAAAAAATAGTAAATGAGGCTAAAAAAGTTACTAAATTTACTTTAGTTAAAGTAGAAGATACAGGAATTGAAGCTGGTGAAGATAGTGAACAATCATTATTATCTGCAATAGAAGAATTTGCTGAAGGTGTTTTAGAAGGAGTATTTGGTGATACAGATGAAGTTGTAGATGTTACAAGACTTGAAGGTGCTAAATACGCTGTATATTATGTAGGAAATGGCGGAGATTATCCACTACTTGAAAAAGTAAATGGTGAATTAGTTGAAGTTGTTCGTACAACAGATGAAAATGGTGAATTTGTTCTAGAAGGTTTACCTTATGGAGAATATACTGTAAAAGAAATTGAAGCACCTAAATACTATGATTTAGATGAAACAAAATATAAATTTGAAGTAACAACTCAAGCTCCAGAAGCTGCACTTGTACTTGAGGATACTCGTACTTTAGTAGATTTAACAGTAACTGTAAAAGATGAAGATGGAAATCTATTAAAAGATGCTACAGTTGATTTAGTAGATCCAGAGACAAACAAAGTAGCTTATACTGCTGTAACTGATGAAAATGGTGTTGCAAAATTTGAAGATGTTAGAGCAGGAAGATATATAAGAAAGGTTAGTTCATTAAATGCACAATATGTATTACCAGAAGATGCAGAACTTTATGCTGAGGAAGACAGTGATGTAACAGCAGAAGTTGAAGTTAAATTTATAAAAGGTAATATATTAGTATATAAAACTGATGCAGAAACAGGAAATCCTGTAGCTGGATGTAAGTTTAAAGTTACTAACGAATTAGGAGAAGTAGTAGCTGAAGGTGTAAGTGATGAAAATGGATACTTTGAAGTTAAAGATCTAAGATATGGTGTATACTATGTTGAAGAGACTGAAGCTGCTGAAGGATATGAGAAAGATGCAACAATCTTCCAAGTAACAATTGATGAAGATGGTATAACTCTAGAAGTTAACTTTACAAATGTTCCTACTGGAGATATTGCAGTAGCAGCATATGTAGTAATTGCTTTAGTATCTTTAGGAGTAATTGCTAGAACAGTTAAAAAACTAAGAATGAACTAATTAAATATTAAGTTATTTAAAATAAAAGTATAGCTATATTAGTTTAATATGGCTATACTTTTTTTATTTTAAAGTAATATTGTTCAAAATGTTTAATATAATTAATTAATATTATTTATTAAATGAAATATTGAATGGAGGAGTTTAATGTTAAATATAGAGATAAAAAAGACTAGTAATTGTAAGAAGAAACCTAATATAAATGGTGATTTAGAATTTGGAAGAGTATTTACTGATCATATGTTTATAATGGATTATACTAAAAAAGAAGGATGGAAAAACCCAAGAATAGAAAAATTTAGAAATATATCAATATCACCTGCTGCTATGATATTTCATTATGGACAATCTTTATTTGAAGGGATGAAA
The DNA here is from genome assembly GCA_944386635.1 of uncultured Clostridia bacterium. Taxonomy (GTDB): domain Bacteria; phylum Bacillota; class Clostridia; order TANB77; family CAG-465; genus CAG-465. The sequence goes on along the minus strand of CALXBV010000022.1, from coordinate 15,923 downwards.
GTGTATAAAACTGAAAATGATGAAGTACAATTATTTAGGCCATTAAAGCATATTCAAAGAGCTAATAGTTCTGCTAGAAGACTTTGCATGCCTGAAATTCCAGAAGAAGATTTTTTACAGGCTATAAAAACTTTAGTAGACATAGACAAGGAATGGATACCAAAAAGAAAAGGTGCAGCATTATATATAAGACCATTTATGATTGCAACAGAATCTTCTGTTAACGTAAGACCATCAACAAGGTTTAAATTTATAATAATACTTTCACCAGTGTTTTCGTATTATAAGGAAGGGCTAAATCCTGTAAAAATATGGATAGAAGATCGTTATGTTAGAGCTGTACGAGGTGGTATAGGAGAAGCAAAGACTGGTGGAAATTATGCAGCATCAATGTTGTCTCAAGAGATTGCACATGAGGCAGGATTTTCTCAGGTTTTATGGCTAGATGCTATTGAGCATAAATATATAGAAGAAGTAGGGGCTATGAATATATTTTTTAAAATAGATAATAAAATTATAACACCTATGTTAAGTGGAAGTATATTGGCGGGAGTTACAAGAGATTCTGTTATTAAATTGTGTAAACATTTTGGATATGATGTTGAAGAACGTAAAATATCTGTTGATGAAATATATTTAGCTGCAAAAGAAAATAAATTAGAAGAGGTGTTTGGAACAGGTACTGCTGCAGTTATATCACCAGTAGGTGTATTAAAATTTGAAAATGAAGTATATACTATAAATTCTAATAAGATAGGTAAATTAACACAGCAAATATATGATACAATTATTGGGATACAGTCAGGAAGTAAAAAGGATTTATTTAACTGGATAGAAAAGGTATAAAAATAGAAGATAATTTTATCTTCTATTTTTATAAATCTATATTTTTAAAAACATTGCCTAAAGAGTCATTAATCACTAAATTAGCATAATTATCAAAAGGTGTCTTATCTTTATTAATCAATACTATATATTTTCCTTTAAAATATTGTATAAGATAGGATGCTGGATATACAACAAGAGATGTTCCTCCAATAATTAGCATATCGCATGATGATATATCATTTATAGCTTGGTTATAGACTTTATCATCTAGTGGCTCTTCATAAAGAACAACATCGGGTTTTATAATACCACCACATTTGTTACATTTTGGAATAATAGTTTTAGAATTAAAAACATATTCTGCATCGTAAAAAGAATTGCATTTAATACAATGATTTCTTAAAACACTACCATGAAGTTCTAATATTTTTTTAGATCCTGCTTTTTGATGAAGTCCATCAATATTTTGTGTTATTATAGATTTTAATTTTCCTTTTTTTTCTAATTTGGCAAGTGTATAATGGGTTATATTAGGCATATATTTTAATGAATTTAGTTTATCTTTATAAAATTTAAAAAATTCTTCTGTGTTATCAATGAAAAATGAATGACTTAAAATTTGTTCTGGAGAGTATTTATACTTCATATTATAAAGGCCATCTTTACTTCTAAAGTCTGGTATGCCGCTTTCTGTAGATACGCCTGCACCACCAAAGAATACGATAGAATTTGAATCTTTAATCATTTCATTTAATTTTAATATTTTTTCATTATTATTCATATAATCACCATATAGATTATATCATATTGTAAGTAATAAAAAACACATCTTAACAAAAATTAAGATGTGTTTAATTAAGTTATTTTTCAATTATTTGTATGTTTACATTAAAGTTTTTAGCGTAAACATTTAATAAAGATTCTAGATTTTGTTTGGCTTGTGTTATATTGGTATCATTATTTGAATTTTCAAATATTCTATCTCTTGCTATTTGCTCTAAAGCAAGTACTTGTTCTGGTGTATACGTGCTACCAAATATACTTTTATTTTCAGATGAGCTAATGTCTATTATGTCTATGAAAGATAATTTAATATCATTGGTATCATAAGATATTATAACATTAGCATTTTTATCTATTTTAGTATTTATAGTAGTGCATTCAATAGTAAAAGCAGTATTGTAGTTAGCATATACCTTTATATCTGAGTTAAATAGCCATTCTGTCCAGGCATTATTTTCTGGTGTTTTATCATGAGTAAGTGTTATTTTCCCAGATGTCCTAAGTAGAGTTAGAGCAACATTATTATTGATACTTTCTATAAAATTTTGTGCGTTTTCTATTTCTTTATTTAATAGTTCTTTTTGTAAATTTGCATTTGTTTGGGCTTGTACTTCTTTTTTTATTTCATTTACTTCTTGGTTTTTATACTGTATATATTGGTATCCTAGATATATTACTATACTTAATAGTACAAAGATTAGAAACCAAATAAACTTTTTTAATAAATTTTTCATATAATAACCTCCTTTTAAATTTAAAAGAAATAAAATATACAAGCATATGTGTATTATATCATACTTTACATAAAAAATAAATAAAAGTGACAACATTTTGCATTTTGTATAAAAGATGTGAAAAATTATATATTTGATTGAATAATTTTTTTTTTATTGATACAATTTAATTGTAAAAGTGTTTTTACAAAGGAGGAATTTATATGTTAAAATCAAATGTTGGCTGGAGCATAGATAAGTCAAGCAAAAAAGCTGGTATGGAAGCAGCGCAAAAAGCTATGTCTAACCTAACTAAAGCTAAGGTTGCATTTGTATATACTTCTGTAGATAATGATGTTGAAGAAGTATTAGAAGGAGTAAAAGAATCTTTAGGACAAGTCCCTGTAGTGGGATGTACTTCAAGTGGAGGGATAATTGTACCTGATGGATATATTACTTCAGAAAATGGATTCGTTGGAGTAATGGTATTATCTGATAGTGCTATGTCAATTGGAGTATATGGTAGCGCAGCAAATGGAGATGCGAGAGAAAACGGTAGAAAAATTGCTCAAGAAGCAATGAAAAATGCTGGAAAAACTTGTGCACCTTCATATTTTTATATGGTAGCTTCACCTAAAGAGGAGGAAGACTACTTAAAAGGTATTGAAGATGTGGTAGGAAGAATTCCAATGTTTGGAGGATCTGCAGCAGATAATACAGTTGAAGGAAAATGGAAGATATATGCTAACGATGTTGTTTTTTCAGATGGCTGTGCTGTTGCATTCTTTTATACAGATAAGCCTATGTCAAATGTCTATACTGGAGCATATCGTGAAACAGATAATGTAGGAATAATAACTAAAGTAGAAAATAAAAGAAAATTAGTTGAGATAAATGGAATTCCAGCATTAGAACAATATGCGAAATGGACTGGTAAAAATATTAAAGACTTAATGGGAGGAAATCTATTAACTGAGACAATACTTGCTCCTTTAGGTGTAAAAGATAGACTAGGAGATTTGGTAGCCATTCGTCATCCAATGTCTGGAAATGATGATCTATCTATGAATATTGGTAATAATTTAGCTGAAAAAACTGCTGTTATTCAAATGGAAGGAACAGTAGATGAACTTATAAATTCTACAACAGATGCATTAAAAGATGTAAAAAAAGATTTACCTAATGGTGTTGGTGCTTATATTCTTGTTCATTGCGGTGGAAGAAAATTAGGAATAGGAGACAGAATAAATGAAGTTGCAAAAAGAATAAAAGAAGAAGCAGGAGATACACCATTTATTACAATATTTACTTTTGGTGAGTATGGATCAAATAATAATGATAGAAATACATGTGGAGGATTAATGTTATCATTTACTGGTCTTGGTAAATGAAGAGCTCCACAGGGTAATCCAAAAAATCTAATAGGATATGAATGGAAAGAAGCTTCAGATGGAAATTATATTGAGGTAGTTAACCCTGCTACTCAAGAAACAATGGCTAGAGTTCCTAATTGTTCTTTAGATGATGTAGATGAAGCAGTAAATGTTGCAAAAATAGAGCAGAAAAAATGGGCTAAAATCCCTATGCATGAAAGAGGAAGAATACTTGAAAAATTTGTTGATTTGGTTGAAGAAAATGCAGACGATTTAGCATGGCTTCTATCAAGTGAGACAGGAAAACCAATTAAAGAGGCTATTGCAGAGATAGGAAATACAAGGAATTTTGTATATGGTTATGTTGAAAAGGCTAAACACTTATATGGAGAGAGTTTAGTTGGAGAAGCAGAACCAGGACAAGAAAAACATATGCAAATTACAGTAAGAGAACCTTTAGGTGTAGTTGCATGTATTATACCATTTAATTTTCCTTGTGACTTGTTTGGGCAAAAAGTTCCATCAGCTTTAATAATGGGAAATTCTGTTATAGTAAAACCATCAAACTATAATCCATTAACTCTTATAGAATATGTAAGATTAATGGTAAAAGCTGGTGTACCTGCAGGTGCTATACAAGTGCTAACAGGAGATGGACCAATAGTTGGTCAAGCACTTGCAAGACACAAAGGAGTAAGCCTAGTATCTCTTACAGGAAGTACTGCTGTTGGAATGCAAACAATGGAGACATGTTCAAAAAATTTAACACATGTTATGCTTGAACTTGGTGGAAATGATGCATTTATTATGCTTGAAGATGGAGATATGGATTTAGCTGTAAAAGAAGTTATATGGGGAAGATTATATAATGGTGGTCAAGTATGTTGTGCAAGTAAGAGATTTTTAATTCATAATTCTAGAAAGCAAGAATTTATAGATAGAATGAAGGAAGTAATTGCTAATTTAAAAGTAGGTGATCCTTCAAGATTTGATACTGATATGGGTCCGCTTATTAATATTCCAGCTGCAAAAAGAGTAGAGGAATATGTAAATAAAACTGTAGAACAAGGGGCAAAAATAGTATGTGGTGGAAAAAGATATTCCGCATATTATGGACCAACTATATTAGATAATGTTACAAAAGATATGGACATAGCAAAAGATATGGAAGTATTTGGACCAGTAATTCCTGTTATAGGATTTGATACTATAGACGAAGCAATAGAGATAGCAAATCAATCATCTTATGGTTTATGCGGTTGTGTTATAACAAAAGATTATAAAGTTGGAATGCAAGTAGCATCAAAATTAGAGTGTGGTGCTGTTGTCATAAATGGTTCAAGTTTCTTTAGAAGTGCTGAGATGCCATTTGGTGGATGGAAACACAGTGGTATAGGTAATGAAGGAATTTCAACAACACTAGAAGAAATGTCTAGAATAAAAACAATAGTATTAAAAAATATATTATAAAAAAATAGATAATAGTACAAAATAAAACTAGGAGGTAATTTAAGTGGTAACAAAATTTGTATTAAATGAGACATCTTATTTTGGAAAAGGAGCAAGAGAAGTTCTTGTAGAAGAATTAAAAAATAGAGGATTTAAAAAAGCTTTAGTAGTTACAGATAAGTCTTTATTTGAAGTTGGAGTAACTAAAAAAGTTACAGATGAATTAGATAAGGGTAAATTTAATTATTCAGTTTATTCTGATGTTAAGCCAAATCCTACAAAAGAAAATGTTTGGAATGGATTAAAGGCTTGTAAAAGAGCCGAAGCTGATGTTATAATAGCAGTAGGAGGAGGATCTAGTATTGATACAGCTAAAGCTATATCAATTATAATGACAAATCCAGAAAATGAAGATATTGTATCTTTAGAAGGAGCAGCAACCACAAAAAATAAAGGACTTCCAGTAATAGCATTACCCACTACAGCTGGAACAGCTGCAGAAGTAACAATAAATTATGTTATTACTGATGAGGATAGAGAAGTAAAAATGGTATGTGTTGATCCACATGATATACCAATTATTGCAATTATTGACACTGAACTTATGGCTTCAATGCCAAAATCAATTGCTTCATCAACAGGAATGGATGCTTTAACTCATGCTGTTGAAGGATATATTACAAAAGCACATAATACTATGTCAGACATGTTCCATATGGAAGCTATTAAGTTAATATTTAAATATTTGCCAGCTGCAGTAAATGACAAGGATGAAGAGGCAATAGATAAAATGGGACTTGCACAATATATAGCTGGTATGGGATTTTCAAATGTAGGACTTGGAATTGTTCATTCAATGGCACATCAACTAGGCGCAGTATATGATACACCTCATGGACTTGCAAATGCTATACTACTTCCTACTGTTATGAGATTTAATGGTGAGGTATGCTATGAAAGATTTAGAGATATTCTTATTGCTTTAGGTGTGGATGCAAAAGATATGAATAAACAACAAGTTATAGATAAGTTTGTTGAAATGATACAAGATTTATCTAAAAAAGTTGGAATAACTCAAACAGTAAAAGATACTGGGGCTAAAGAAGAAGATTTTGAAATGTTAGCAGAAAAAGCTATGAATGATGCTTGTAAGCCTGGTAATCCAAGAGAAGTTACAAAAGAAGATTTTATAGAGTTATTTAGAAAAGCAATGTAAAAAAATGACAGCTCAAATCGAGCTGTCTTTTTGACTTGTAGGCTTTTTGCTTTTGTGTCTTGAAAGTATTTTGTCTATTAAGATGAGGATATAACAAGCAGCAATAAAGAATAGACTAATAAGTAAAATGTATTTTATTACACCAGCAATACCTAATTTGTCTATATCTAAAAAGAAATATGCGTATTTTCTTGAGCCACCTATGCCAAAGAATTCGCCACCCTGTGAAGCATATGTGTATACATATATAAGATATAGGGAAGGAAATATATACCATAAGAAAGGATATTTTAATTTAAAGTGTCCCTTTTCATCAAACAATAAATAATCTAACAATACCATTATTGGATTAATAAAATGTACAAAAATGTTAGAAATATTAAATATATTTGATGATGTATTTACATTTGCATCCATAACAAAACCAATGGGGTTTAGAGATATTATATAGATGCAAAATGTAAGTAGAATTATCATTATGGTAGCTCCTTTTAAAAAATAGTATACTTCAGTGTCTTTCCAGTTATCTTTGAACTGAGAAATTATAATGCTTAACAGATAGAATGTAAGTACGAATAGATTGCTTTGCATAGTGTAAAATGATAAAATACTTGTTATAGAGCTTGTACTTAGAATATTAGACAAAATACCAATTAAACAGCATATAATTATAGCCGTTTTAAACACAAAAGAAATTTTTCTTTTGATATTCATATTACACCTTCTTTCATAAATCATATTATACTATATTTTATATACTTTTTCAATATTTTAGTTTACTATAAATTTATTTGACAAATAGATATGTATAACGATATAATATAAAAAAATAAAAATATTATGTCGTAAAATAGCATTAAAATATAAAAATATATATTTTAAATGTATAATAAATATAGAATAGGGGGAAAATATGAGAGCTTTGGTTACAGGAGCATCTTCTGGAATAGGATATAGTATAGCGAGATATTTAAGTGATATTGGATATGATTTAATAGTTGTAGCTAGAAGAAAAGATTGCTTATTAAATTTAAAAAAAGAATGTAAAACAAATGTAGATATAATTATAATGGATTTGAGTATAGTATCTAATATATATAAACTATATGATAAAACTAAAAAATATAATATAGATATATTAGTAAATAATGCCGGGGTAGGACTATATGGTGAGTTTTATGATATAGATATAGAAAAGGAAGTTAATATGATTAAGCTAAATATAGTAGCTACGGATATATTAACAAAGCTATACTTAAAAGATATGGTAAATCGAGATAGTGGAAGAATTCTTAATGTATCATCTATATTTGGATTTATGCCTGGACCATTGATGAGTTCATATTATGCAAGTAAGGCTTATATTGCTAGTATGAGTAGAGCAATAAATACAGAATTAAGAATGAAAAATATAAATGTAAGTGTTTCAACTTTATGTGCCGGAGCAGTAGATACAAATTTTAACAGTGATTTGGGAATAAGTTTTTTTATCCCACCAAGTAATTCTGAAAGTGTTGCAAAATATAGTATAAAAAAATTATTTAAAAATAAGGAGATTATAATACCTGGTATTATAAATAAACTGGTTTATGTGCTAAATAAAGTTATTCCTAGTACTATATCAAAATATATTGTTTATATGAGTCAAAATGGAAAGAGAAATTATTAAGCTTATAGATTTTAATCTATAAGCTTTTTTGTATAAATTTATGAAAAAAACTCATAACAATATTAGGAGACCAAATATGAATAATTTATTAGATTATGTAAAGAGTAAAAGTAAAGATTTAAATGATATTTTTTTTAGAAATATATGTATAGATGGCAAAGAGATAAATTTAATATATGATGAAGCTTTGATTGATTCTACAATGGTTTCTAATTTTGTTATTAGGAGTATTGTAGATTCGATAAGAGAAGAAAGTATATTAAAAAATGAGATCGATGAAGATAAAGATTTAAAAGCTAAAATTGATAAAAAGTTGGGAAATGTACAAGAATTAGATATAGAAAATACAATTGCAATTAATAAAATAAAAAAAATAGACCCTCAAAAAGAAAACGTATTTGAATATATTATGTCTGGATTTGTTTTAATTATTTATGAAGACAATGCATATGTAGTAGAGACAAAGGCAACATTATCTAGAAGTATAAGTGAACCTACAAGTGAGAATTCAATAAGGGGAGCAAAAGATTCTTTTGTTGAAAATATAATGAAGAATGTTGGACTCATAAGAAATAGAGTAAAAACAGAAAATTTAGTATATAAAGAGAAAAAATTAGGTAGGAAGAGTAAAACTAAAGTTGCTCTTATGTATATATCTGATATTGCAAAAAAAGATTTGGTAAAATATGTTGAAGAAAAAATAAGTAGAATTGATATAGATGCAATTCTTGATGTAAATTATATACAAGAATATATAGAAGAGAAAAATGATTCTGATTTTCCTATTTCTATTAATACACAAAGGCCAGATGTTGTTTCATATTATCTGTTGCAAGGAAGAATAGTTATACTTGTTGATAACAGTCCTTATGCACTAGTGTTACCAGCATTTTTTGAAGACTTTATAAATAACATAGATGATTTATATCAAAAATCAAAAAATGTTACATTTACTAAAGTAATAAGATATATTTCATTAATACTTACAATTTTAACGCCAGCATTATATTTATCTTTAATAACTTTTGATCAAGAATCAATACCTGCTGAACTATTAACAGCATTTGCTACTCAAAGAGAAGGAGTTCCATTTCCAGCATTTGTGGAAGCAATTATTATGATTTTTTCTTTTGAAATATTAAGGGAAAGTGATATGAGGTCAAATAAAGTATCTGGTAATACACTTTCTATAGTTGGAGCTTTAATATTAGGAGATGCTGCAGTAAGTGCTGGAATAGTATCTCCTATAATGATAATTGTAGTTGCAATAACTACTATATCTGGTCTTAATTTTTCGGATATTAATGTGATAAATGTGCTTAGAAAATGGAGAGCTATTTTTATGTTGTTTGCAAGTCTGTGTGGAATTATAGGAATAGGGATTGCAACAATATTATTTGTAGCAAGTTTAGTTTCTACAAGAAGCTATACTAAACCATTTACTTATCCAGTTTCCCCATTAAATTTTACCGAAATGAAAAAAAGTTTATTCACTAGAATTAACATTTCAAAAGATAAAAAAAGGCAAAAAATACTTACAAATAATTTGACAAAGAGTAGGTGATTATATGAGAAAATATATAATTGCACTTTTGGTTTTAGTTATATTATTTGATGGATTAAATAATTTACGAGAAGTTACTGATTTAGCTATTGTTAAGGCTATAGGAATAGATATGACAGAAGATGGACAATATAAAACAACAGTTATTGTTATAGATACATCTAATAAAGAGGCACAAAATGAAGGTATAATATATGAAGCTATTGGTGAATCGGTTCATGATTCAGCAAGAAAAATAGTAAATGAATCACCAAAAAAGTTGTATCTTGCTCAAATGGAAACTTTAATACTATCTGAAGATATTGCAAAGAATAATTTTGAGGATACTTTAGGATTTTTTATTAGAGATAATGAAGGAAGTAATGCATTTTACTTATTTATAGCTAATGGATGTACATCAGATGAACTTATAAAGTCTATTAATGAAGAAAAAATAAATATAAAATCTCTTCTTAATTCTTCAGCAAGATATAGAGGAAATTGTAATATGGATTCATTAAATGATATATTAAAAACAAAAATGAAGCCAGGTATTAATATAGCAATAAATACTGCTTCTATAGACGATACAAAAGTAAAAATAAATAGTATGGCTTATTTTGATGGATGGAATATGAGAGGATATTTAACAGATGATGAAAGTATAATATATAATTTACTACGTAATAATTTGGATAATACTATAGTTGTAGCAGAACAAAAAGAAAATAGAATAGGTGCGGAAATAATATATAGTAAAACAGAAATGACATTAGATAAGGAACAAAATAATAAGGTTAATTTTAATATTAAAATTAAAGCTAATATATCTGAGACAGGATCTGATGTTATAATAAAGGATTCTGAACAAATTCAAAATGTAGAATATATTTTAGAAGAAAAGATAAAAACAGACGTAAATGAGTTTATAGAGAAAGTAAAGAATGAATATGGTTCAGATATTATAGGATTTGGAAATCTTATGTATAGGAAAAAAGATGATTTTTTTTATGAAGATAACTATTTATCAAAAATTGATACAAGTGTAAATGTAGAGATAGATATACAAAATCAAGGAGGAGTTACTAAAAAATGGTAGAAAAAGATTCCGAGAAAATATATAGTTTAGGATATAGTTTTATAATATTATCATCATTTTTTGCTGTTTTTTTAGGTATAGGATCGTATTTGATGTTTAAAAATACTAGAAATGATACGTATTGGGTATGTATTATTGGAGCACTAATAAGTACAATAATATTTTTTATTATTAGGTACATAATAAATAATAATGATTATGATGATATATATGAATTAAATAAAGGAATTTTTGGAAAATTTTTTGGAAAATTGTTAAATTTCATTTTGCTTGTTGGATTTATAAGTGTAGCTTGTATAATATTATTTAATAACGCTAATTTTTTTAATGCAGAATATTTACCTGATACCTCAATAAATTTCCTAAAGGCTATTATCTTACTACCGTTAGTGTATATATCTAGTAAAAACTTATCTAGTATTATAAAAATGAATCAAGTTCTTTGTTTTATAAATATAGGTATGTTTGTATTAAGTATATTAGGAGTCTTTGCAGAATTTGATTTAACCAATTTGGAGCCATTTTTAAATGTATCAACTGGTGAAATATTTAGAAGTATATTAATTTATGTTACACTATCAACTGTACCATTTAGTATGTTACTTGTAGCCTCACGAAAAAGAATAAAAGATACTGAAAGACTAAATGGAAATTTGTTAAAAACATTTGTATTTACAAACTTTTTACAATTCTTGGTAATACTTATTACTTTACTTGTACTTGGTGAAAAGTTTATATCAGTATTTAGATTCCCAGAGCATATTGCTTTAAAACAATTCAATTTATTCAATATTCTTCAAAGAATAGAAAATTTTTTAGCGTTACAGTTTTATTTTTCATCGTTTTCTTTAATGAGCTTTTTATTTTATTATATAATAAAAGCAATGCCACAAACAAAATTAAAAAATTATTACTCTATAGCTATATCTGTATTTTTATATTTTTTAACAAGTGTATTATTTACAAATACTATAGTATTTGTAGAAGTAATAGAAAAATATATAGTATATATAATACTAATTACTATTTTACTTCCAATAATAATAACTTTTTTTAGACTGTTAATGTTAAAAAAATATAGTAATAATATAAATAAATAAGCTTAAAATATTGCAAAAAACTACATAAAATGGTATAATTAATATTATACGTTTTATGTAGATTTTGTAATAAATATTGGGAGGATGTAGTTTAAATGAAGAATAAAAGAGTAATAGATCAAGAAAAAGCATATGAATATAGTGAATTAATAAAAATAATAAAAGATACTGTTACAACCAATAATTTAGCAAGAGTGTGTTTAAATAATTATACATTAAAGACTATTGCTGGATATACTCCGGATTCAAATGAGAGTAATTATAATCCATATATGAAATCATACATAGACAAGCTTATATATGATGAACATAATAAAAAGGTAGAGCAAGCTAAAAAAGATGGAGATAAACAGGAATTAAGTAGACTATCTAATAAGGTTATGGGGATGGCAGGTTATTTAAAAGATGAAAATTACTCTAAAACTGGTAGGATAAATGAGTATGCAAAAAGTTTTGTTGATAGAACACTATTTAATAGAGAGATGGATAAATTGTATAGAGCAATAGAGAGTGGAGATAGTAAAGAAATAGATAAAGAATATGAGAAAATTTATCAAATGAGTTCTTATAGTCAAAACAGACCATATGGAGTTGTAAATGAATATGCACAAACTTTTGTTGATAACAGAATAGATAAATATATACAAAAAGGAATACATATTCCTCAGGATGTAATGCAAGATAAAAATGTTGCAATTTAAAGGTATAACTTAGGTTATATCTTTATTTTTTTTCTTGAGATAAATTATATAATGTGATAGAATATAGTAAATTGTAAATTCTTTATAGATCATAAAGCGAAAGATGGAGATGATAATATGTATAAGCTTGGAGATAAAATAATAGATAACTGTGGAAATAAAGCAATGTTTCTGTCTATGTTAAAAACTAAAGGATACAATATTCCTTTAGGTGTAATAATTGATTTTGAAGAATTTAAAAATATTATAAAAGAGCAAAAGTTAAATTTTGAAACAATCGATAAAATAGAAATACCAGACTCGCTTATAGATAGAATATTTAGTATTATACCTAATGATAGAAGATATGCAATAAGAAGTAGTGCTAATATAGAAGATAGTCGAGAATTTTCATTAGCAGGAAGATATGTAACATATTTAAATGTTGTATATGATAGGGAGTGCTTAAAAGATAAGATAAAAAATTGCTTTTTATCTTTATATAGTGAGGAAAACTTGCAATTTTATAGGAAAAACAAAATAGATATTAACAAAGTCGAGATGAGTGTTATTGTTCAAGAAATGATTGAAAGTAATGTTAGTGGTATTTTATTTACTGTAAATCCTACCAATGGAAAAGATACTGAGGTAATAATAGAATTTTCTAAAGGGTATGGAGATGTAATTAATGGTAAGACTGTCCCAGAAAGAATAGTATATGACTGGAGAACAGAAAAATATGTTGAAGAACCTAAAATTAACATCTTGGGAGACTCTGCAATAAGGAGAATTATAAATATATCTTTATCACTTCAACAAGAATTAGGTTTCCCAATAGATGTGGAATTTGGAGTTTATGATTCTAAGTTATATATTTTCCAAGTAAGACCTATAACTAAAATAGAACACAAAGACGTGTATTATAGATTTACTAATTGCAATTTTGAAAATATAGGAGTACTTTCTACAGTAATGACAACTTTGGATATACCATTATATACTAATACTACTATTAGCTTTATTAAATTATTAAAAGTAATGAATGAATCAGAAATATTAAAACCAATATTATTTCACAAATTTTCTAGATTATATTGGAATTTAACATTATTAAAAAAAGTATTAGAAAATGTACCCGGATATATAGAAAGATATTTAGATGACTTTATAGGAGTAAGAATAGATTATTTAGATAATGGTAAGCAAAACTTAAATAATTCTAAAGGATTTTTTAAGTCTATTGCTAGAAAAAATATAATAGATAGCTTGAAAAAACAGCTAATTAATGTTGAAGAATATAGAAAAAATAAAATAGATGAAATCAATACTATAAGAAAATTGGATAGTGATGTAGAAAGAATAAAGAAATCTTTTGAGATATTCTTAGATATAAAAAGTGTATATATATGGCAATGCTTTACTAATATAGTATATAAGATAGATTTAAATAAAGATCTTAACAATGTATTAAACAAGAGTGATTTTGATAATTTATTTTTGGCTATAGATGATAAATATCAAAATGGTCCATATTTATATATGTGGGATTCTTCAAGAAAAATAAGAAAAGATAAACAAAGAATGAAATTTTTCGAAGAAAATTTAGATGCTGAGATATTTTATTTGTATAGAAAGGACAGAAATAATCCAAATATAAAAGATTTTTTGACAGACTTTATTGATTTATATGGATATCATTCTTTTAATGAAACAGATATAATTTATAAATCATATGATGAGGAAATATTAAAAGTCATTAAGATGTATAGAGATATACTAGAACTTGATGATAAATATGATCCTTTAAAAGAGTTTAAAAGACAAAATAAACTTTATGAGCAATCAATTGAAAAAATAAAAGAAGCATTAAAGAAAAAGCAATTAAAAAATGTTATGAAGGATATTGAGTTTGTAAGAAATCTTATAAAAAGAGAAAATTCATTAAAAGATTTAGTATTATTTTCTCAGAATATTCTTAGAAAAGAGCTTATAAAGCTTGGATTACAGTATAAAAATAAGTTTTATTTAGAAAATGAAGAAGATATATTTTATTTAGATTATAAAGAAATATTAGATAGCATGATAAATGATAACTTAGAAATATTAAAATCTAAGGTTAACAAAAATAAGATGTATTATAATTCATTTAGAAATTATGTTCCTCAAAGTGAAATATTTCCATGCCAAAAACAGATTATACAAGTGGATTGCAATAAAAAATTTAAAGGTGTTGGAGCAAGTTTTGGAAAGACAAAAGCAAGAGCATGTATTGTTGACAGTAGAGATGATTTGAAAAACTTAAAAAAATCTGATGTATTAGTTACTAAATATATAGATCAGGAAATTTTTCAAAATATAAATATAATGGAACTATCTGGAATAGTTACAGAATTTGGCGGAATGCTATGCCATCTTGCTATAAATGCTAGAGAAAATAGAATTCCATGCGTTGTTGGTTTAAAAGATGCTACAAAAATTATAAACACAGGAGAAGAAATAATGATAAATGGCGATACTGGTGAAGTTATAGTTTAGAAAATGATGGAGTATTTTATTCTATCATTTTTATTAAAATATGTATAAATGTTATTATATGATTTTATAAAGGAGGTTATATATGAAAAAAAAGCTGAAAAGTACTGCTTTATTTGTCTTTTTATTTATATTTATTTCTTTTTGTAGTAATAAAATGTTAGCTGCAAATTTAAAAATGAATGATTTAAAGTTTGATATAACTGTAAATGAAGATGCTAGTATGAATGTTACAGAAATATGGAATATAAATATTAAAGATACTAATACTTTATATAAGAATTTTGAAAAGGATAAAGATAAATATACAGGTATAACAGATGTTGTTGTTACTAATATGGAGAATAATACCAAGCTAGAAAAGATTGACGAGTATATGTATTATTTAACTGATAATTGCTATTACGGATTAGATATAAGTAATAATAACTTTGAAATAGCATGGGGTGTTGGACTAGAAAATTCATCAGACATTAGAGAATATAAAATAGAATACAAAGTTGAAGATGCTGTAGCACTTCATGGAGATTGTGCAGAACTATATTGGCAACTAATAGGGGACGATTTTGCGATACCTATTGAAAATATAGAAGGAACAATAACTTTACCAAGTAATAATATAAGTAAAGATGATATAATGGTATGGGGACATACTAAATCATTAAATGGTGTTATTAATGCAACAGATAATGAGACTATCGAGTTTAAATTAGAAAATATCCCTGAGAATAATATGGTTGAAATTAGAACAATATTTCCTAAAGATATTATTTTATCATCAAATAGAACAGATAATGATAATGTAATAGATTCTTTTATAAAAGAGGAGACTTTGTGGGCAGATATTGCCAATAAACAAAGAGAAGAAGCTAAATCTAATAATATGAAATTTCTTATTTGTGGAATAGCAATAATAACTTTTGTTTGTGGTTTTCAGT